>UQQU01000056.1 GCA_900543325.1 uncultured Clostridium sp.
ATAATGTAATTTTTTTTTTAGAAAATAAAATAGTTACATAAAAAAGATAAGATTAAATAAATATTTTTTACATTTATAAAAAATATAATAATGAAAGTTTTTAAAATAAATATTTCAAAAAGCAAAAAAGTAATTAATTTACAAATTTAATTATATAAGCTAAAATTATTTAAGTAATAAAAAAATAATAAGGAGAAAAAATTATGAAAAAATTTTTAATCATAATATCATTTATGTTGTTAATGATTTTTGGAATAATTTCTTGTGGGAAAAATGAAGAAAATAATAAGCTAATGGATACAACTAATAATGAAGAGCAACAAATTGATAACAATAATGAAAATTTAGATCAAGATAATCAAGAAGAAGATACGGAAGAAGAAAGCAAAGTAGAAGAAAAAGAGATTGAATACATAAATATTGCACCAGAGGAAGTTAAAATTCCAATCCTTATGTATCATTCTATAAGCGATGATGACCCTAATAATAATTTACTAGTACCTCCGAGCATGTTTGAAGAGCAGATGGCATGGTTAGAAGCAAATGAATTTACTGCAATGAATTTAGATGAAGCATTAGAAGCTATGGAAACAGGAAAAGTACCTAAAAGACCTGTAGTAATAACATTTGATGATGGCTATTCTGATAACTATACTAGTGCTTTTCCATCACTAAAGAATCATGGGCTAAAAGCTACATTTTTTGTTATAACTGATGGAGTAGATAATGGATATTATATGTCTTCAGATATGTTAAAAGAAATGCAGGCAGCTGGAATGTCAATAGAAAATCATACAGCTAATCATTTAGAATTAGATAAGTTATCTAGAGCAGATGCTTATGATGCAATTAAGAGGGGACAGGATTTCCTAAGAAATAATATAGGATCAGATGCTAATTATTTATGTTATCCTGTTGGAAAATATAGTGATGAGACTATTGAAATCCAAAAAGAATTGGGAATTAAAGCTGCAACTACTACTCAAGGAGGGATAAGTTCTATAAATGATGGTTTACACAAATTAAAAAGGGTTAGAATATATCCAATGAGTATAGAAAGTTTTGCTTCAATATTTTCTGAGTATATTTATTAGACATAAGTTATAATATAATAAAATGAAATAATAAATATAATACTTTCGGAGGTAAAGTAATGGCTAAAATAACTAGTAGAAATAATGATTTATTAAGAGATTCTAGAAATAAGGTTTCACCAAAAGTTTATGATCTTTTAATTGATTTAGTTAATGAAGATAGAGAAGATTTAGCAGAAATGGCATTAAAGATAGACTATTTAATAGAATATGCAAATAGTGCTATTAAGGGAAAGGATTTTTCAGAGGCTTTAGAAACAGTACAAAGAGCAGAAGAAAGATTAAAGATGATAAAGAGAGCAAATTTTGATGTAAGTCATTTAGAATATTTAATTGAAGGTGTTAAAAAAAAGATAAGGAAGTAATCACTTCCTTATCTTTTTTTATATTATTTAGATTTTCTTCTATTATTACTTCTTCTTTTCTTGTTATTAGTTGAAACTTCAACGTTGACTCTTCTCTTGTTAATCTTTCCACCAGTACATTTTTCAAGAACTTGTCTATGAATTGTGTTATCTACATTAACAAATGCAAAGTTCTCCATTATGTCGATATCTCTTATTTGAGATGCTCCAACTTTAGCATTATTTTTTATGTAGTTTATTAGTGTCTTAATAGTTAATCCATCTCTTCTACCAGCAGAGAAGAATAATCTAACGTCATTTTCTTTGCTTGATGCAGGAGCTTCAAGTTTATCACTTGAATAATCAAAAGATAATTGATTTTTAAATTGACTTTGAAGTAATGAAGCAATTACTTTAATAGAATCGTGATTTTCAGTTAATTGAGTAGCAACATCTACAAATTTTGAATAATCTTCAGCTTCTATTATTGATGAAACTTCATTAGCCATTAATTCAAATTTAGCGTTATATATTTCTTGAACTGTAGGTATATTTCCTTTTTCGATATTACCTTTAGTTACATTCTTTATTTGCTTAAGGAATCCAAATTCTTTTGGAGTAATTATGCTATAAGCAGTACCTTCTCTACCTGCTCTACCAGTTCTACCAATTCTGTGAACATAAGATTCAATATCTTGAGGTAACTCATAGTTAAATACGTGAGTAACACCATCAACGTCAATTCCTCTAGCAGCAACATCTGTAGCAACTAAGAATTTTAATGAACCATTCTTGAACTTAGCAAGAGTTTTCATTCTTTGAATTTGAGACATATCTCCATGCATACCTTCAACCATGTATCCTCTAGCTTGCATTGCAGCAACTAAATCATCAACACCTCTTTTAGTTCTGCAGAAGATAATACCTGCTGATGGATTATCAAAATCTATTAATCTACAAAGAGCTTCTAATCTTTGAGAGCCATTAACTTCAAAGAAATTTTGTTTGATTGTAGAACCTGTCATTTCTTTTCTAGCAATAACTATATGTTGTGCATCTTCTTTTAAATATTTTTTTGATAATTTCTTGATTTGAGGTGGCATTGTTGCAGAGAATAATAAAGTTTGTCTTTCTTCTGGAATGCTCTTCATTATTTCTTCCATATCATCAATGAATCCCATATTTAGCATTTCATCAGCTTCATCTAATACTAGGAATTCTACTGATGATAAAGGTAAATTTCCTCTTCTTATATGGTCTAAAACTCTACCTGGAGTACCAACTACTATATTAGCTCTTTTTAAATCTCTAGCTTGAAGGTGAATTGGTGCTCCACCGTATACAGCAACGATGTTTAATTTTTCGTACTTAGTTAATTTTACTAATTCATCGTGAACTTGTATTGCTAATTCTCTTGTTGGAGCTAATATTATTGAGCCTATAGCATCCTTAATTTTTAAATTGTTTATCATAGGTAGACCAAATGCTGCTGTTTTTCCTGTACCAGTTTGAGCTTGACCTATAATATCATTACCCGAAAGGGCAACTGGAATTGCTTCGGCTTGAATTGGAGATGGAGTAGTAAAACCTAAATCATCAATAGCTTTTACTAAAGTCTCTTTTAAGCCTAAATCATTAAATGTTAAATTCGTCATATAGTATCCTCTTTTTTCATATATTTTTTATTTATTTCAAATTATTTAAATAATTATTTCTCATCAATCGACTTTATTAAGTATATAGCAAAAATATAATTAATGCACTAAGTATTTATTGTAAAATATGAAATACTTGTTTATTTTCAAAATAAGACAAAATGGTATTGTTTTCATTAAAGAATTTTAAAAAAAATTAAAAATACCAGAAAAATATAATTGACAATTAGCGAAAAATAGTTCAAAATATGCAATGGAAATAGTCATTACTTAAATTTTAAATATTGTGTTATTGTGTCATGGAGTATGTGGGAAGTTAGGTCTACCTATGTACTCTATTTTTTTGTAATGAAAAGACTCCTTCAGAGGAAGATATATGTCTATATGATTAAAAGATAAAAAAGGTGAGTTATTTTTAACTCACCTTTTAAAATACATTAAGAAATTTTTGAAGCTATTATACTTTGAACAGTTTTAGGTAATATATCTTGTTCTTCTTTAGTTAAATTTGCAGTTTCAATTGCTGGATGGAAATAAAGATTAACAGTTGCAGGTTTAATCCAAGGACCATTACCGTGTTCCATTATTTTAAAAGATCCATCCATAGTTACTGGAACTATAGGGCATTTTGACTTAGTAGCTAGTTTAAAGCTACCAGCTTTAAATTCTTTTATTGGACCTCCCTTACTTCTAGTTCCTTCAGGGAATATTACAATTGAGTGTCCAGCTTTTAGATTTTTAATTCCATTGATTATTGCTTCACCTGATTTTCTAAGATTACTTCTATCCATAAAAACGCAGTGGAGGAAATTCATCCAAGTTCTTACTAGTGGAATTTTTTCAACTTCTATTTTTGAAATAAATCCAATTACTTTTGGAATTTGAGTAATATATATTGGTATATCAAAATTACCTTGATGATTACCTACAAATAATACTGTTTTATCTTGGGGAATGTTTTCTATTCCGTGAACATTAACTTTAACCCCAGCTAATTTTAGTAATGAATTTGCCCAGAGATTAGTGCATTTATATATTAAGGCTTCACTTTCTTCAATTCTATTTTTCTTAATTAAGTATTTAACTCTAAATATGAACGGTGTACTAATTATTAAGCTTAATACAAACCATATAAACCAAATTATAGTTCTTATCATTAATTTTTCACTCCTCAAAATTTTAAATATAAATAAAGTATACTATAAAATATACGTTAAAAGTAATATTTTTGAAATATAAAATATTAATAAACTAAATATGTACAAAGTCATATATTAATTAAAGATGAGAGAATTTTTTATATGAGGTATGTATAGTGAGTAAGTTTCAACCAGAAAAATTAAATGTAAGTTATAAAGATGAAATAAGAACAAAGACTTTTTTATTTCCAAGAAAGTATACATTAACACATTCAGATGAAAGTGGTGAGTTATTTTTATCAATAGGAAAAAACTATGATTTTGATCAGATTAATTACAATATTAGAGATGAAGTTTTAGGAAGTTGGGAAAAGGATGATAAAGAGTATTTACTTATTACATTAGAAGTTGATAATGGTGATGATATTAGCAATACAATTAAGAGAGATAAAATATTTAGGCAAGAGATTGTTTTAGCATTAATGGCCATAGTATACGGAGATAATTTATTTTTTGAAAATAATAAAGAATTATATGAGGCCCCTGTTAGAGTAAAATTTAACTCAAAATTTAGTGAATATGACACATTAGAAGATTGGGGAATGGTAAAAGATTATAAATATAATTTGGACAGGTACAATAATGAATTACCTAATTATAAGTTTAATCCATTTCCAATATTACCACCAGTACAGACTCCAGGATATATAAAGGCTATTAATGAGAAAAAAAGAAAAGAGATAATGCTATAGAGATGGCATTGATAACTATATTAGATAAATATATAAGTAGTGAGGTATATACTTTGTTTGGAAATAACACTCCTTATTGCATAAAGAAATCAGAAATAATAGATGCAAAGGTTGTAAATACTTATGGGCCTTGCAGAGAGGAATACGAAATAGTCATTGGACTTAAAGTTGGTAAAAGACCACCTTTTTATAATAATATGATAATAACATTTTTAATTGATGAAAATGGAGTTAAAATAAAAAACGTTAAAAACCCTAAGTATAAGTAGAAAAAATTGACATATACTAAATGTTGTAATAAAATAAATATATAATTTAAAATGCGTGCTCTCATAGTTCAATGGATAGAATAGTCCCCTCCTAAGGGATAGATACAGGTTCGATTCCTGTTGGGAGTACCATGTATATAAAAAACGACTTGCCTTAATTGGTAAGTCGTTTTTTATATTTTTATTTAGATTTTTTTTCTAAAAAGTCTTTTGATTTTTCTAATACTATTATTACTACTCCACCTATAATGAAGAATATCCAGCTGAAGCTTGAAAGATTCATTGCAGGCTTTGGAACTTCTAATGTTGTAGGTCCCATAAATACTGCATAAATTGAACCAAGCATTAAACCTAAGATTAAGTAAATCATTGCAGATCTATATTTATTTAATAAAAATTTAATTATCTTTATAGTACTTAATATTCCTACGATAACCCCTAGTCCAAAAATTATAAGCACTGGTAAGTAAGAAAAGTTTAAAGATAAAACTTCTTTTATTGCACTTATAATTCCAGTATAAAGTCCAAATATTAATAATAAAGTTGATCCTGATATACCAGGTAAAACCATAGCTGAAATTGCAATCATTCCAGCAATAAATACAAATATACCAATACTAAAGTTCAAATGCTCTAAAGAAAGGTTTAATCCACCATTAGATCCTGATGGGTTAAAGTATGTAATTAAACCAACAATTAAAGCTCCAATTACAGTAAATATAATATTTTTGTATTTACCAACTAAAGAGTCTCTTTCTTCTCTCATTATTAATGGAATTGCAACTATTATAAAACCTGTAAATAATGAACTTATACTGTAAATATGTTCATCAAATATAGAAGATAATATTAGTACAGATAATATCATACCTGTTACCCAACCAATTCCTAATTTGATTAAGAAGATTAAAGATTTTTTCTTATCTTCTGTACTATTTTTTGATATTAAAGAATTTAATGAGCCTATAAAGTCATCATAAAATCCTAAAATAAAAGCAATAGTACCACCCGAAACTCCAGGTACGCTATCGGCTAGAGCCATAAAGAAACCTCTGATAAAATTAATAATAAACACAATATCACCTCAAAATAAATATGTTAAGTATAAAATAAATATACTAAATACAGAAAATACTTAGTATAATTGTATAAAAATTATATTATAAATACAGAAAAAACACTAAATATTTTTTCTGAAAAAAAATGTAAATTTTATGTTTATTTATTGGTAAATTATATCATATAGTATCAACCTATGATATAATAAATATTAAAATATTTTATTAAATTACTAGGAGTGTGATTTTTTTGGAACCCAGTCAAGTGTGGCAGATAATAGTACTTATAATTTTACTTGTATTGTCTGGATTTTTTTCAATGTCAGAAACAGCACTTATGGCACTAAGTAAAATAAGAATAAGACATATGGTGGAAGAGGGAGTAAAAGGCGCTAAATTAGTTGAAAAATTAACAGAGGACCCAAATAAGTTGTTAGGAGCCATATTAATAGGTAATAATATAGTTAATATTTTAGCTTCATCATTAGCTACAACATTATTTGTTTCATTAGTAGGACCAAGTGGTGTTGGAATAGCAACAGCTGTAATGACTGTATTAGTACTTATATTTGGAGAAATAACTCCAAAATCAATAGCAAAACAAAAATCAGAACAGGTATCATTAAAGGTAAGTAAGCCAATAAGCATAATAGTAAAATTATTTAAACCGTTTATAGGTATATTTACTTTTATATCAAGTGGCTTTATAAGATTATTAGGCGGAGATCCAAAGGCAAGTGAGCCATTTATAACAGAAGAAGAATTAAAAACAATGGTTGGTGTTAGTGAAGAAGAAGGTGTCCTTGAAGATGTGGAAAAGGAAATGATATTTAATGTATTTGACTTTGCTGATTCACAAGCTAAGGATGTTATGGTACAAAGAGTTGATATTGTAGCAGTTGATTCTGAGGCAACTTATGAAGAAGTATTAGATGTTATAAAGACAGAGCAGTTTTCAAGAATTCCAGTATATAATCAAACTATAGATGATATAGTTGGGATATTATATGTTAAAGATTTAATTATAGCAGGTCAAAATAAGGATGGATTTAAAGTAACTGACTATATGAGAGAACCTTATTATACATTTGAATTTAAGAAAATCAAAGAATTATTTAATGAAATGAAAAAGACAAGAAATCATATTAGTGTAGTTTTAGACGAATATGGTGGAACTGTTGGAATAGTGACTATAGAAGACCTAATTGAAGAGGTTTTTGGTGATATAGAAGATGAATATGATGATTACGAAAATGAAATAGAAGTAATTAAAGAAGATGAATATGTTGTGGATGGAAGTGCAAAATTAGATGACATAAGTGAATTAATTGGAGTAAATATGGAGTCAGAGGAATTTGATTCTGTTGGTGGATTAATAATAGGTGAATTAGGACGCTTCCCAGAAAATAAAGAAGAGGTAAATCTAAATAATATTAGATTTGTAGTGGAAGAAGTAGATAAAAACAGAATAAAAAAAGTAAGAATTTACACATAAATTAATTTTTAATTATAAAGATTATAAAAAAGTGGTGAGTGACAAATATAAGATAGAAAGTAGTTTGTCATTTGCCATTTTTAGTTTATATAAAAATTGAAAGGTTAAACATACATAATAGCTAAGGAAGGAGCTAAATAATGAATTATATGGAAATTGCTTTGGAGGAAGCAAAAAAAGCTTATTCTAAAGGTGAAGTTCCTATTGGGGCAGTTATAGTAAAGGATGGGGAGATAATAGCTAGATCACATAACTTAAAAGAGACTTTAAAATCCGCAATAGCACATGCTGAAATTTTAGCGATTGAAGAGGCTAGTAAAAGAATTGGTGATTGGCGATTAAATGGAGCTGAAATGTACGTGACGTTAGAACCTTGTTCTATGTGTGCTTCTGCAATAGCACAGTCTAGAATATCTAAGCTACATATAGGAACATTTAATAAAGATATGGGAGCTTGTGGGACCATATTAAATATCTTGGACTATGATATTTTTAATTCCTATGTAACTATAAATTGGTGTTATAATAAAGAGTGTAGCGAATTAATAAGTAAATTCTTTCATGAGAGAAGAAAATAAAGTTAAATCAAAAGGGGAGAAGGTAGGAAATGAATCCAGTAGCATTTGAAGTTTTTGGAATGCCAATAAGATGGTATGGAATTATTATTGCAAGCGGAGTTTTAGTAGCATTTTTTGTATCATATCTACTTGCAAAGAAAAAAGGCTTAGATTTTGATATTATTACAGATGGATTCTTATGGAGTTTTCCATTTGCAATAATTGGGGCTAGGTTATATTATGTTGCTTTTGAATATAAGAATTATCATTCATTTATTGATGTAATAAACATAAGAAATGGTGGTATGGCAATACATGGTGGACTTATTGGAGGATTATTAGTTGCATATATATTTACTAGAGTAAAGAAGATAAATTTCTTTGAATATATTGATGTAATAATTCCCGGAGTTATATTAGCTCAAGCAATAGGTAGATGGGGAAACTTTATGAATCAAGAAGCTCATGGAGGACCTGTTTCAGAAGCCTTTATAAGTAAATTCCCGAATTTTATACAACAAGGAATGCTTATAAATGGAACTTATTATCATCCAACATTTTTATATGAATCTATATGGGATTTACTTGTTTTTGGAATACTAATATTTATTCTTTACAAGAAGAAAAAGCAGCATGGAATTGTTTTAGGTAGTTATATGGTTCTTTATTCATTAGGAAGATTTTTCATAGAAGGATTAAGAACAGATAGTTTAATGTTCTTTGGATTAAGAACAGCACAAATAATTAGTATAATCGGTATGGTTATTGGAGTTATAATAATATTTATAGCCAATAGAAATAGTAAGAAAAAGCTTATATAATGTCTAAAAATAAAGTGGAGCAGCCTTTGAAAAGGGCATCTCCACTTTATTCATTTATGGAAAAATTATAAAGAAAATCTTTTTATTGAACTACAATAATATTTATGTTAAAATGAGAAAGTATCAATACTAGGTACAAAATAAAAATAAATTATTTTTTGAATTTATTTTTTATCTTACGGTATGGAGAGATGTCCGAGTGGTTGAAGGAGCACGCCTGGAACGCGTGTATAGGGGAAACTCTATCGTGGGTTCAAATCCCACTTTCTCCGCCATAGCCGTGCTAGATGGGGAGTTAGCGGTGCCCTGTAACCTGCAATCCGCTACAGCAGGATTTAATTCCTCACCTAGGCTTTAATCTGTTTGGTCTGCCCTATGCAAGTGATGTTGAGGGCCGGGTCCCACGCGACGTAAGACTGTGAACCTCGTCAGGTCCGGAAGGAAGCAGCGATAAGCAGCCCCTGCGTGTGACGTGGATCAATCTTGCCTGAGTTAACTACATAGGTAACGCTTATAGATTACTGTCGAAGTGAGGTGCACGGTTTTAAATTATCCTTTCTTTTAGAAAGAAAGGCTTTTTTAATGTTTATAATGATTTTGATTTAAATTATACTGATGATTAAAAATAGAGTAAATCTAATTATCATCATGAAATTTTACTAATTACGGTTACTCTTCAATAGGATTAACAATATAGGACAAAAAAACAATAGGACAGAAAAATAGGGAAATTTCGTTAGAAATATCCCTATTTTTCTGTCCTTTTTAGATATAAATTAATAAAAAAGTAGTTTTAAATTACATGTAATAATATAGATTTGCCAGTAATAAGTCGGACTAATGCAAGTTGAAAGTTTAAAAAATTGCATTTTATATAGAAAAGTATTGTAAAATTATATTAAAATGAAATATAATAAAAATATAAAATGCAAAAAAAGATTAAGGGGGCTATTTAAAATGAGAAAATTTCCAACTTCAATGATGACACAACATCCTGATAATGTAGAAAAATACATATCAATTCAACAAGAGCCGGCGGAAGCTATAGAAGGATTAACGCCTCAAGATAAAGGTGGACTTGGAATAGATGAAATAATGATAGACTTTGAGGGAAAATTAACTCCATATCATCAAACATCTCAAGTTGCATTAGGGTTAATCGGTAATGATGTGATACCGGGAAAAGATGTTAGAATAACACCTAGAATACCAAATGCAAATAAGGAATCTGTATTTAGACAATTAATGAGTATAATGTCTATAGTAGAAACAAATGCACAAGCATATCAGCTAACTGGTGTACAAGCTATTAGAGAGGTTGTAGTTCCAATGGTTGAAACGGGACAAGAAATTTCGGAGTTCCAGGATAGAGTTAATTCTGTTATAGAATTAGGCAATAAGAATTATCCAGTAAAATTTGAAGAAAATAGTGTGAGAATAATTCCATTAGTAGAGGATGTTCCAGCATTAGTTAACGTTGATAAGATATTAGATGAATTTTATCATATATCAGAAGAAAAGGGCCATAACATAGATTATTTAAGATTTATGATAGCACGTTCTGATACAGCTATGTCTTATGGATTAATATCAGGAGTACTTTCTGTTGTTATGGCTGTAGATAAGGCTTATAAATGGGGTAAAGAACATGGGGTAGAGGTAGCTCCAATATTAGGATGTGGGTCTCTTCCATTTAGAGGTCATTTTACAGGTAGAAATATAGATAAAATATTACAAACATATGCTGGAGTAAAGACATTTACTTTCCAATCAGCCTTAAGATATGATCATGGTGAAGAGGAGACTAAACAAGCTGCTAGAGAGCTTAAAGAGAAGGTTGATATGTATGAGCCTAGAAACTTCTCAGAAGAGGATATAGCATTAATGAAGGAGTTTATAGGAATATTATCTAAGCATTATTTAACTACGTTCTTAAAAGTAATAAATACTGTTTCATTTGTGTCTGACTTTATTCCAAAGAATAGAGATAGATTAACTAAGGCCAAGACAGGATTAGAGTATAATAGAGAAGTTGCTAATCTTGATAATATAGCAAACTTAGTAAGTAATGAAGAATTAAAGAAAGAGATATTAAGTATAGATAATTCTGTTGAATATGCTGTGCCAAGAGCAATATCATTTACTGGAGCCATGTATACATTAGGTATGCCACCAGAGCTTTTAGGTATGGGTAGAGGACTTAAGGAAATAAAGGATAAGTTCGGACAAGAAGGAATAGATAAATTATTAGAATTCTATCCTATGTTAAGAGAGGACTTAGGATTTGCAGCTAGATTTGCCAATGCTGGAGTTAGTAAGAGAATAATTGATGAAACTGCAAGACAAGAATATAAAGAAGATATGAAGTATGTTAATGAAATATTAGATTTAGGATTAGACTATGAGTTTATGAATGATAATGAGTTCTATCATACTTTATTAAAGACTACAAGACCAATAATAATGCATTTAATAGGTTTAGAGACTGATATAATTCAAAGTAAGACTGAAGAGTTAAAGATTCTAAATGAGTGGATTATTAGAATGGGTAAGGTTAGAGGAAGTATTGGATAAAATTAAGAAGTAAAAGCAAAAAAGTCGGCAAAGCCGACTTTTTTGTTTTTTAGTAAATATACTATTTTCTTACTAAATCGATGAATTGATATTTTAATCCGTTTTTTTCACAAGTAAATATTTCTGATTCAAAATCCACAGTAAATTCTTTAAAATCTATTTGTGGAAAACTTGTATCTCCGTCAAAAGATTTAAAAACTTTTGTTAAAAACAACTTATCCACATTGTGGATAAGTTGTGCGTAAATTTCGCCTCCACCTATAATAAATGCGGTTTCAGATGAATTCTTATATTTGTTGATAACTTCAGACAAACTGTGGATAACTTCTACATTTTCGTTATCCACAGTATAGTTTTTATCTCTTGTGATTACAACATGTTTTCTATTAGGTAAAACACCAGGTAAAGATTCAAAGGTTTTTCTACCCATTACAATTGTATTGCCTGAAGTAATTGATTTGAATCTTTTTAAGTCTTCTGGGATATGCCATAAGAGCTTATTATCCCCACCTATAATATTATTTTCTGCTACAGCAACTATAATAGAAAGCATTAAACGGATACCTCCATTTTTATTGCTGGATGATATTTATAATCTATAAGTTTAATATCATCTGCTGTAAAGTCGTAGAAATTAGTTATTTCAGGATTAATCCAAAGCTTAGGAGCTTCATACGCATCATTAGCTCTAGTTAATTGAAGTTTCATTCCTTCTACTTGGTTTTCATATATATGTGCGTTATTAATTACATGAGTAAATAAGCCAGGTTTAAGGCCTGTTACTTGTGCAATTAAATGAACTAGCACTGCATATTGTGATGTATTAAATGGTACACCTAGTGGTATATCTCCGCTACGTTGTACAAGCATACAATTTAATCTACCATCGGTAACATCCCACATAGTCATGAAACAACATGGTTGAAGGGTCATATGGGGTAGGTCTTCTATATTCCACATAGTCATAAGCATTCTTCTATCTTGAGGATTTGTTTTCAAGGTCTCAATAAGCTTATCAATTTGATGGAACTTAGCTATTTGATAACCATAGCCTCTACCAATAGTATTATTTTCATCAACCCATTCATCCCAAATATGAACATTTTGTTCTTGTAACTTAGTTACGTCATTAGATTGATCCCTATAAATCCATAACATTTCTTTTACAGCAGTTTTAAATGCTACAAATTTAGTTGTTAGAATAGGAAATTCCTTTTCTAAATTAAATTGCATTACTTGATGAGGCAACTTATATGTTGGCATACCAGTTCTATTGTTGTCATAGTAACCATTATTTAAAATGTCTTCTACTATGCTTAAGTATTTTTTATCATATAGACTCATCTCAACACCTCCTAAAATGTATATTATCTATTTTACTATAAAATTCTCATTATACTACAAAATTCTAAAGTAAAAAATGAAGAAATTTATATAAAAAAATAATATTAAACCTAAAATAGTAGAAAAATAACGAAAATAGTTAAAATAATAACAATAATATGTAAAATAAATACAATAAAATGTTAAAAAAATAACAATATAAAAGGAAGTAAATATATTGAATAGAAATGAAAAGAAAAATCCTTTAAGAAAAATGTATAAAAAATGAATAAATATACGAGAGAGTAAATTTAGCGTTTATTCATGTTAGTATATGAAGTTTCTTATAAATAATACATAGGGAGTTTAAATCAATAAAAGGGGAAAAATCTTTAACTATTAATAGAATTTGGGTATAATAAAAAATAAGCGACTACGCAAAAGAGAGGTGAGTATAGTGGCATATACAGCTTTATATAGAGAATGGAGACCAAGGACATTTTATGATGTTGTAGGTCAAGAACATATTACAACAACACTAAAGAATCAAATTTTAAATAATAGAATTGCTCATGCGTATCTTTTTTGTGGAACTAGAGGAACGGGAAAGACCTCTACAGCAAAAGTATTTGCAAAAGCACTTAATTGTCTTAATTTAAAAGATGGTGAACCATGTAATGAGTGTGAAATGTGTAGAAAGATAAATGAAGGTTTAGCTATAGATGTTACAGAACTAGATGCAGCTTCAAATAATGGTGTTGATAAAATTAGAGATATAATTGATGATGTTAAATATCCACCGCAAGAAGCAAAATATAAAGTTTACATAATGGATGAGGTTCATATGCTATCGGCAGGTGCGGTTAATGCCTTTTTAAAAACATTAGAAGAACCACCGAATAATGTAATATTTATTTTAGCAACAACAGATCCACAGAAGTTACCTATTACTATTCTTTCAAGATGTCAAAGGTTTGACTTTAAAAGAATAAATAATGGTGAAATAACAGCAAGACTTAGAAAAATAGTAAACGATCAAAATGTTTTAGCAGATGAAAGAAGTTTAAACTTAATTGCTAGAGTTTCAGATGGAGCAATGAGAGACTCATTAAGTATATTAGATCAAGCTATTTCTATGGGAAATGGAAATGTTGATTACAATACTGTAGTAAGTATGTTAGGTTTAGTTACTAATGAGCACTTATTTAATTTAGTTAATGCAATTATTCAAAGAAGTGTAGAAAAAAGTATAGAAATCATAGAAGATGTAATATATTCAGGAAAAGATATATATTTATTTATAAAAGATTTAATTGCTCATTATAGAAATTTACTTATGGTTAAGGTAACTAATAATCCTGAAGAAGTATTAGATATGTCAGAAGAAAACATTGCTTTAATTAAAGAGCAAGGTGCACGTTTAAGAGCAGAAGAAATAATGAGATGTATAAGAATACTTCAAGAGGCAGAAAATAATGCTAAGTTAAGTAAACAAGCAAGATTATATTGTGAATTAGCTGTTATTAAAATGTGTAAGATAGAGTATGATACTTCAAATGAAGTAATGCTAACTAGATTAAATAAGCTAGAGGAAAGTTTAAGAAATGGTAGCATTAAAGTTGCTACTGCATCAAAAGAAGTTGCACAGATAAGTAATAGTAAACAAGTTAATACTATGCCTAATAAAAAGGTAGTTAAGGAGCAATATAGTAATGAAGGAAATGTTGGTGAAAATCCAGATTCTAAAATTACTATAAATGATGTTAAAAAGTCTTGGAAAGATATAATAGAAAGATTTAAAGCTAGAAGAGAAATGATAATAAGCTCTTTAATTATGATAGGAAAACCAGTAGATTGTTCTAATGGAGTAATTACTGTAGAGTTTGATAGTCAAAATGAATTTGCTAAGAATAGGTTAAGTGAAGCTAAAAATAGAGATGTTATAAATGATGTTTTCTTTGAAATATTTAGAGAAAAGGTTAAAGTTAATTTTGTAGTTCAATCTGATGATAATAATGGAAAAAGTACAGAAGATATTTTAAGAGATGCATTAGGTGATGAGCTAATTGATTTTATAGATGAATAAAAGTATATGCTTACTTTATTCTAGTAAATATTACAGAAATACTATATAATAAAAAATAGATTTAGTTATTTAAAGGAGGATATTTTATGGCAAGAGGTGGATTCCCAGGAGGTTTCGGGGGAGGAAATATAAATAACTTAATGAAGCAAGCTCAAAAGCTTCAAAGAGATATGGAGCAAGCACAAAAAGAACTTGAGACTAAAGAATTTGAAGCATCAGTTGGTGGCGGTGCTGTTTTAGTTAAGGTTAACGGAAAGAAAGAAGTTTTATCTATAAATATAAAAGAAGAAGTAGTAGATCCAGATGATGTTGAAATGTTAGAAGATTTAGTGTTAAGCGCAGTTAATGAAGCACTAAAGAAAGCAGATGAAGAAACTTCAAATAAAATGGGTAAATTAACTGGTGGCTTAAACATACCAGGAATGTTTTAGGACATAGGGGCTGTTTTTTTAAACAGTCCTTCATTTTTGAAAAAATACTGTAAAGTAATACTTTTTTAGTAAGAAAATAATAGAAAGTGGTGTAATTATGGATTTTTATCCAGTGGCTATAGAAAAATTAATTGAAGAATTTGCAAAATTGCCAAGCATTGGTCAAAAGACAGCACAAAGACTTACATTGCATATTTTAAATTTGCCTGAAGAAGAAGTTAAAGAATTTGCTACTGCATTGGTAAAGGCTAGAGGAACTATAAAGTATTGTTCTGTATGTGGAAATTTTACTGATAAAGATCCTTGTGCAATATGTGGAAATCCAAATAGAGATAAGAATGTTATCTGTGTTGTAGAACAACCTAAAGATATTATGACAATGGAAAAGGTTAAAGAATTTAATGGTGTATATCATGTTCTACATGGAAATCTTTCTCCAATGCAAGGGAGAGGCCCTCAAGATATTAAAATAAGAGAGCTTGTTGCAAGAATGAGTGCAGATATTAAGGAAGTTATAATTGCAACTAACCCAAATGTTGAAGGGGAAGCAACAGCTATGTATATATCAAGAATACTTAAGCCATTAGAAGTTAAAGTTACAAGAATAGCATCTGGTTTACCTGTTGGTGGAGATTTAGAGTATGCTGATGAAGTAACACTTTCAAAAGCTCTTGAAGGTAGAAAAGAAATTTAAAAAACTGCTTCATAAATAAAATTAAGAGTTGCCGTTAGCAACATTAAGAAGTTAAGGAGTTTAATATAGCTATAGCTAATTAAACTTAATTAAGAGTTTGCATTTGGCAAACATTAAAAAATAAGCTTTTAATTTATTTTTTCCTTAACTAGTTATAAATATCTTAATGTTGCCACAGGCAACTCTTAACCATTTTAAACAAAAGAAGTGTAGTTCAAAACTTAATTTCTTAATTTCTTAATTTAAATATTTACTTGAAATAATATTTATTATTTTAATAATGATATGCAACACCAATACTTCCAGGACCTACATGTAATCCTATAATAGGGCCTATTGATTGGATTTTTACATTATCTAATCCTAAGCTGTTTTTAAGTCTATCTGCAAGTTCTTGACCTTCAGATTCACAATTTATATGGTGAACTATAATTCCTTTTATTGGTGACTTTGAATTTTGTTCTAAAACAGTATTAACTATTTTATCAATAGCCTTTTTCTTTGTCCTTACCTTAGTAAATACAGTAGTTTTACCATCTTCAACTGTAAGTATAGGTTTTATTTGAAGTAATGAACCAAATAAAGCTGCAGCACCACCAATTCTACCACCTTTTTTTAAGTAATCTAAAGTTTCAGGCACGAATATAAATTTACTATTTTCTATAACATTTTTTGCGATACTTACTACTTCATCTAAAGATTTATTTTCATTTGATGCTTTAGCTGCCTCTAACACAGCAAAACCAGCTTGCATACAATTACTTCTAGAATCTATCATCACTATTTTTGCATTTGGATAATTTTCAAGAATCATATTTTTTACTAAGTTTGATGTTGAAAATGTACCACTCATATCTGAAGATAAGAATACTCCTACAACATCATGACCGTCTTTTACTAGAGATTCTACTGTACTATATAATTCTTCAATACTAGGTTGAGATGAAGTTGGAATTGTTGGAGATTTAGCCATTTCATTATAAAACCAATCATTTGATAAATCAGTTTCTCTATAACTGTTACCATTAAGTAAAACGTTTAAAGAAACTATAGAAACATTATATTTATCTATGTATTCTTTGGGTAAGTAGCAAGTACTATCTGCTATTATTTTTATACTCAAAAATAAACACCTCCGATTAAATTTAATATTATTTAAGGTATTATATCAAAGAATTGAAATTAAGTACAGAAAATATATGTTAATAATTTGAAATTGTGAATATATATAGAAATATGTTTTGAATAAGATTCTATTAATATGGAAAGTATCTAGATAAGTACTTTTAGGAGGTAGAACATGAATATAAAAAATGTATTAAGTCTAATTTTAGTAAAATATAATAATGACGATAGAATTAGCGATAAGGTACTAGAAGAAATACAGGAATCCATTAGAGAAATGGAAGCTGCAGAATCTATGTTCAATAGTGTAGATGATCCTAAATTAATAGAAGCTGCTATTTATAGAGAAGAAGCTGCAAAAAAGAAATTTGATTATTTATTATCTGTAGCTAAAGAACAATATTCAAGAGAAAAGATAGAATCAAATGAAGAAATGGAAATATAATGAATATTGCTATATAATATAAAATAATATAGTATTGTATTATTTTATATTATATAGGGGGTTATAAAATTGAGTGCTGAAATGATTATTTATGCTCTAGTTGGATTAGCAATTTTATTTTTGATTATAAAACTATTAAAATGGCCTATTAAAATATTAATTAACGGAATAGTAGGAATTATATTATTATATGCCGCAAATTACATAGGTGAATATTTTAATTTTTATATAACTATTAATCCTATAACTGCTCTTATTGCAGGATTTTTAGGTATTCCGGGAGTTATATTTTTAGTGATTTTTCAATTGTTTTTTTAAGATATAATTTATAATTTTAGTTTATAGAATAATTTAAAAGAAAATATTTTTTAATAAATTTAGAGGGGATATTGGAATATTTTAATTAAGATTTCGAATTTTACTTAAAGAGATAGGGAATCTTCATGAATAATGAAGATTCCCTAAATTTATATAGACGGGAGTTAGAAGATTTTCTTAATTGCCATAAGCGAAAAGCTTCTGCACACTATATAGTATTTAAAATAACAAAAAATGTTACAAACTTTAGAAATAAATTAGGGTGTAAACACTACATCCGTTTACACCCTTTATATATAAATGATACACTAATATAATTAATGTATCGTCTATACTATTAATATAACCATTTGAAATATAAATATGTATTGAAATTAATACTAAATAAATTTATAACTTTACTTATAGGAGGAAGAAATTATGCCAGCAGGAAACGGAGTTAATTGTAAGTACTGTCCAGAATTCGAGAAGAAAAGATGTAATGGAGATGACAAGGGATGCTTATGTTATAAATGTCCAAGACATTTAGGGCAATGCAAGTGTGTCAAATATTGTAGAGAAACAGAATCAATTTTAATTTTTGATGAGGATTATAATGAGGGCTATTAAATAGTCCTCTATTTTTTTGCGAAATATTATAATTATTATCACATTATTCTATTTAAATAAATAAAATATTAAAGTATAAATTTCTTTAATATTACGTTAATTAGATTAGTAAAAATTCACAAAAAACATATTAATTTATAAAAAATTTATAAAATATCACAAGGGAATAGTTGTATAAAATGTAAATTAGTAGTAAAATATCAAAAAGCAATAAATAAAAACTATAATAATTTTAATTGGGGGGTTGGAAATGATAAGAGTATTGACTAATGACGGTTTACAAAAAGGGGCTATTAATAAACTGACATCATTAGGATTTGAAGTAGTTAACAATCATTATGATAAAGATGAATTAGGTACTGCTTTAAAGGACTTTGATATTCTAGTTATTAGATCTGCAACAAAGGTTACTGCGGATATTTTAGATAAAGCACAGGGAGGAAAGCTTAAACTTATAATAAGAGCAGGAGTTGGAATTGACAATATAGATGTTCCTTATGCTACGCAAAAAGGTATAGTTGTGAAGAATACTCCTAATTCAAGTTCTGAATCAGTTGCAGAATTAGCAATTGGCCATATGTTTGCACTAGCAAGATTTATAGCTATTTCAAATTGTACTATGAGAGATGGACAATGGAATAAGAAACAATATGAGGGTATAGAGCTTGGTGGAAAAACATTAGGAATTGTAGGTATGGGAAGAATAGGTAAGGCTTTAGCTAAAAAAGCAGAAGCATTAGGTATGAAAGTTGTATACAATGACATGTTTGGAAAACAAGCTGAATTATCATATGAATTTTTACAGCTAGATGAACTTTTAAGGACTTCAGATTTTATATCTTTACATGTTCCTTATGATAAAAACAAAGGGTCTTTAATAGGAAAAGATCAATTTGATATTATGAAGGATGGAGTTTATTTAATTAATTGTGCTAGAGGAAAGGTTGTTGAAGAAGCAGCCTTATTAGAGGCTTTAAATAGTGGAAAAGTTGCTGGTGCAGGAATAGATGTTTTTGAAGAAGAACCTACTAAAAATGAAGTATTAGTAAATCATCCTAAGGTAAGTGTAACTCCTCATATTGGAGCTGCTACGAAAGAGGCTCAAGAGAGAATAGGAGAAGAAGTAGTTACTACTATATCTGATTTTGTAGCTAATAATTTAGTAACTATATAATTTTACAGTTATAGGAGGAAGAGCAATGGCAATAATAAAAGCATTTAAAGCACTTAGACCGGTGCAAGATTTAGCATCAAAGATAGCAGCATTACCTTATGATGTAATGAATAGTGAAGAAGCTCGCGAAATGGTTAAGGATAATGAGTACTCATTTTTACATGTAGATAGAGCAGAAATTAACTTACCTAAAGAGACTAATATATATGATAAAGTAGTATATGAAAAAGCAAGAGATGTATTAGATAAGATGATTGATGATGGATTATATGTTCAAGAAGAAAAGCCTTGTATGTATATATATAGACAAACTATGAAAGAAAAAAGTCAAACTGGGTTAGTTATTTGCGCATCAATAGATGATTATATTAATAATAAAATAAAGAAGCATGAACATACTAGAAAAGATAAAGAGCTTGATAGAATAAACCATGTTGATTATTGCGATGCAAATACAGGTCCAATATTTTTAACATATAGAAATCAAGACGAAATATCTAAAATAATGGATAAGTGGACACAAAATAGACCATTATATGATTTTATATCTGAAGATGGCAATGGACACACTGTATGGATAATTAACAATGATAATGATATAGAAAGATTAACTATGCTTTTTGGAAAAGTTGATAGTTTATATATAGCTGATGGACACCATAGGGCAAAATCAGCTGTAGAAGTTGGATTAAAGCGTAGAAAAGAAAATCCAGGTTATACAGGAGAAGAAGAATTTAATTATTTCTTAGCTATAGCTTATCCTGATAATCAATTAGAGGTTTTGGATTATAATAGAACAGTTAAGGATTTAAACGGATTAAGTGAAGAGGAGTTTTTAAATGCTATAGGAAAGGATTTTAAGATTAATGTTTCTAAAAATCCTGTTAAGCCAATAAGAAGACATACCTTTGGTATGTATATGGATAATACTTGGTATGAACTTGAAGCAAAGGATGGAACTTTTAATGAGGAAGATCCAATGGATAGATTAGATGTATCTATTCTTCAAAATAATTTACTTTCTCCAATACTAGGAGTTGATGATCCAACTAAGTCTGATAGAATTGAATTTATTGGTGGTATAAGGGGAATTAAGGAGTTAGAAAAAAGGGCTAATAAAGATATGAAAGTAAGCTTTTCAATGTTTGCTACAACAACAGATGATATTATGAGTATTGCAGATGGTGGAATGATAATGCCACCTAAATCTACATGGTTTGAACCAAAACCTAGAAGTGGACTATTTATTCATAAGCTTAGTTAATTGTAGCTATTAATGGGCAATAAGCAAAAATAATAAATTAACTAATATAATAAAAAAATTGGGGGGACATTTATATGTCAAGAGTATATAATTTTGCAGCTGGGCCAGCTGTACTACCAGAAGAGGTGCTAAAAGAAGCGGCAGCAGAAATGTTAGACTATAAGGGGACAGGAATGTCAGTAATGGAGATGAGTCATCGTTCTAAGGCTTTTGAAGAGATAATTCAAGAGGCTGAGCAGGATTTAAGAGAATTAATGAACATTCCTGATAATTATAAGGTGTTATTTCTTCAAGGGGGCGGATCAACACAATTTGCAATGGTTCCAATGAATCTAATGAAGAACAGGGTTGCAGATTATATTATAACAGGACAATGGGCTAAAAAAGCAGCAGCTGAAGCAAAAAGGTATGGAAGAGTAAATGAATTAGCATCATCAGCGGATAAAACTTTTTCTTATATTCCTGATGTAAGTAAGATCAAAGTAAGTGATGATGCAGATTATGTATATATCTGTCATAATAATACAATTTACGGAACTACTTATCATAAGTTACCTGATACTAAAGGCAAGATTTTAGTAGCAGATATGTCATCTGATATATTATCACAACCTATTGATGTTACTAAGTATGGATTAATATTTGCAGGAGTTCAAAAAAATATTGGACCAGCTGGTACAGTGGTGGTAATAATTCGTGAAGATTTAATTACTGAAGATGTACTTGAAGGTACTCCAACAATGCTTCAATATAAGATACATGCAGACAATAAGTCATTATATAATACACCACCAGCATACGGCATCTATATTTGTGGTAAAGTATTTAAACACCTTAAAAAGCTTGGTGGACTAGAAGTTATGAAAGAGAGAAATGAAGAAAAGGCTAAGATTCTTTATGATTATCTTGATTCAAGTGAACTATTTAAGGGAACAGTTGTAAAGGAAGATCGTTCTTTAATGAATGTGCCATTTATAACAGGTGATAAAGAGTTGGATGCTAAATTTGTTAAAGAGGCTAAGGAAGCTGGAATTGAGAATATCAAAGGACATAGAACTGTTGGTGGAATGAGAGCTAGTATCTATAATGCTATGCCAATAGAGGGTGTTAAATATTTAGTTGAATTTATGAAGAGGTTTGAAGCTGAAAATATCTAAAAGTAAAAAGTTAACTATACTATCAAAATAATTTGTAGCACAAGTCGTTAACTATAAAGGAGAGCGTTATAAGCAGATACATGGAGAAAGAAAAAATGAAATATTAATTTGGAGGGAA
>UQQU01000057.1 GCA_900543325.1 uncultured Clostridium sp.
TCGAAGCTTTAGCTCTTTTTATGGAAAAAACAATATAAATTCTTAACGCAAATTATACTGATTCCTGGAGATAATATCATTAATTTTCGTCATCACGGCATTCAAGCTCTAACGAACAATTTAGTTAAAAAGCGAGATACTATTTGTATCTCGCTTTGTATTATAGATATTTTCTAATTTCATCTACTTTATTTAACTCTTCCCATGGAAGATTTAAATCATTTCTTCCGAAATGTCCATAAGCAGCTGTTTGTCTGTATAAAGGTCTTCTTAATTCAAGATCTCTTATTATTGCTCCAGGTCTTAAATCAAATACTTTTTCAACAATACTTGTTATTTCTTGATCTGAAATTTTACCTGTTCCAAAAGTATCAACCTCAATAGACACTGGCTTTGCAACCCCTATAGCATAAGCTAATTGTATTTCTAATTTATCTGCAACTCCAGCTGCAACTAAGTTTTTCGCAACCCATCTTGCTGCATATGCTGCTGATCTATCAACCTTTGTTGGATCTTTTCCTGAGAATGCTCCACCACCGTGTCTTCCATATCCTCCATAAGTATCAACTATAATTTTTCTACCTGTTAATCCACTATCCCCTTGTGGCCCTCCAACAACAAACCTTCCTGTTGGATTTATATAGTACTTAGTTGATTCATCTAATAATTCTGCTGGAATAACAGCCTTTATAACATGTTCCATTAAATCTTCTCTTATTTGCTCTTGGCTAACATGATCATCATGTTGAGTAGAAATTACTATTGCATCAATTCTAACAACTCTATTATCATCATACTCTACTGTTACTTGAGTTTTTCCATCTGGTCTTAGGTAAGGTAAAGTTCCATTCTTTCTTACTTCTGTTAATCTTCTAGATAATCTATGTGCCATAGCAATTGGTGAAGGCATATATTCTGGTGTTTCATTAGTTGCAAAACCAAACATCATTCCTTGATCCCCAGCTCCAACAGCTTCAACATTATCTTTTTCACCCGATCTAGATTCTAGCGCCTCATCAACACCCATAGCTATATCACCTGATTGTTCATCAATAGACGTTAAAACTGAACATGTATCACAATCAAATCCATATTTTGCTCTATCATAACCTATTTCTCTTATTGTTTTTCTAACTATTTTAGGAATATCCACATAACAAGATGTTGATATTTCACCCATTACTAATACCATTCCAGTTGTTACTGCTGTTTCACAGGCAACTCTTGCCATAGGATCCTTTTCTAATATATTGTCTAAAACCGCATCTGATATCTGATCACATATTTTATCTGGATGACCCTCTGTTACTGATTCTGAAGTAAATAATCTTTTCATTTTTTTGCTTAGCTCCTTTCATTTTTTGATATTAATTCTAAGCAATAAAAAAAGCCTCTTCAAGATAGAAGAGACTGAAATTATCTAAGGTCTTTCTTATCTTGCAAAATTAAATGTTCTGCAGGAATTTGCACCACGTCTACCAGTTACAAGTGACAGGTGACAAATTATTAAACTTAACTTGTCACTTGTCACTTATCACTTGTCGCTATCGACAGGTTGCCGGGTTTCATAGGGCCTTTCTCCCTCCACCTCTCTGGATAAGAACTAATATCAAATTTTATTTCTAAAACATTTTAACAATATATACATACTATGTCAATAGTAATTATATACCTTATTTTTAATAGGAAATTTAAGTTAATAAAAAAAGCATGGTTTTAACCATGCTTTGGTGGGGGAGGACGGATTCGAACCATCGAAGCGAATCGCAACAGATTTACAGTCTGCCCCCTTTGGCCACTCGGGAACTCCCCCTTATTTGGAGCTTCATGTCGGAGTCGAACCAACAACCTGCTGATTACAAGTCAGCTGCTCTGCCATTGAGCCAATGAAGCGTATTTAATTTAATTTTATTAAGTTAAGTTATTAATGGTGGGGGAGGACGGATTCGAACCATCGAAGCGAAACGCAACAGATTTACAGTCTGCCCCCTTTGGCCACTCGGGAACTCCCCCATATCTTTTATTAATAACTTTACTGCCGTTCGTTATGTCACTGCCGAACTGACAAGGACTAGTATATAATTAATGCTCATATAAATCAACACCCATTTTAAGCTTTCTACAGCGATTATAATTAATTATATTCGTTTTTCTTATTTTTTCTCATTTTTAATACAAATTTCATTATTTATTTAAATAAATAATTAACATATTAATTTAAATAAAACTAATATTTTTATATGCTTCAGTAACATATCTATCTTACAAAAATATATTATAATTGATAAAATACTTTAATTCCGAAAGTTTATTTTTATATAGTTTTTTCTAAGAAAAAATTATATTATCAAATGTCCAATCATATATTTTTATATATGATATTCTTTCATCTATTATCATGATAGGGGTGAATTATTTGATAAAACGTAAATTTAACTATAAATCTAATTTAGCATATTACGAAATTGCTGAATTCATGAGAAAATACATTAACTCTAACACTATAATAGTTTGTATTGGCACTGATAAGTGTGTGGGCGATTGTTTGGGACCGTTAGTTGGGACATTTCTTGAAGAACATAATTTTCCCTTACCTGTATATGGAACATTAAGAGATCCTATTCATGCACTAAATCTTGATAAAAAGCTAATTGAAATAAACAAATTACATCCAGATGCCTCTATAATAGGTATCGATGCATGTTTAGGAGATACAACATCAATAGGTGAAATTCATACTCGGGATTATCCAATCCACCCTGGAAAAGGTGTAGGCAAATCACTTCCTGATGTTGGTTCTGCTTCAATCATTGGAATAATTGATTCTAGTGATACTGCTGAATTCTTTACCTCTAGGAGCATAAGACTTCACTTGGTATTTGAAATGGCAAAAGTTATTTCTCACGGGCTTATTCACGCATACTATCTAAATAGCATAATCAATAAATAAAGCTAGAAGTTAATTACTTCTAGCCTTACTATTTCACAAAAAATATAATAATAACTAATTTATTAATTGTATCTCTCTACTTGAAAAATCATTGTCCAATTTGCTAACATAATTTAAAACTTCGCCAGTTCCTATTGCAACAGCTTCAACTGAATTTTCTGCTATTCTAACTGTTATACCTGTATTTTCTTCAATAAGCCTGTCTAGTCCATCAATTAGCGCACCACCACCAGTCATTAATATTCCCTTTTCTATTATATCAGCTGATAACTCTGGTGGAGTTTTTTCCAATACTGATTTTACACTCTCAACTATTAATGATACAGGCTCCATCAATGCACCTCTTAATTCTTCAGTAGAAATAACTATTTCATCAGGTAAACCTGTAATTAAATTTCTCCCTTTCATTGTAGTTGTTAAATTTCTAGATCCTTTAAATACTGATCCAATTGTTACTTTTAAATCCTCTGCTGTTTTTTCTCCAATTAAAATCTTGTATTTATTTCTAACAAATCTTGTAATCGCCTCATCAAATTTATCACCAGCAATCTTAATTGATTCTCTTATAACTACCCCACCTAATGAAATTACAGCTATATCAGTTGTGCCTCCACCAATATCAACTATCATATGACCATCTGGTTTAGTTATATCTAATCCAGCACCAATTGCCGCCGCTAATGGTTCTTCTATAAGATGTACTTTCTTAGCCCCTGAATTCATTGTTGCATCTACAACAGCCCTTTTTTCTACCTCAGTTGCTTGGGAAGGTATGCAAACCATTACTTTAGGCGCTATAACTCTTCCTTTTCCACATGCTTTTTTTATAAAAGCCTTAAGCATTTTTTCTGTTACATCATAATCTGAAATAACACCATCTCTTAACGGACGAACTGCAACTATATTTCCTGGCGTTCTACCAATCATTTTTCTAGCCTCTTCACCAACAGCTAGAACTTCATTGTTATTTTTATTAATGGCTACAACTGATGGTTCTTTTAACAAAATGCCTTTACCCTTAACATATACAAGTACAGTAGCTGTTCCTAAATCTATTCCTAAATCGCTACCACTTCTCCAAAACCACATTTAATTCACTCCTAAATATATAATAATTTCAAAATAATGTCTTTTTCTACAAATTTATCTCTACTACAATTATATATGTAATGAATTTATCATTCAATGCTTTTATACTTCATTTTCCTTATACTTCATTTTTGTAGCTTCTCCACCCCTTATATGTCTTTCTGATTTATTTAATTCTAATATTAAATGTGTTTGTTCTGCTATAGCTGGATTAATTTTAGGTAATCTTTCAGTCATATCCTTATGAATAGTACTTTTACTTACACCAAATACTTTTGCTGTTTTTCTTATTGTAGCCTTTGAGTCAATTATATATTGTGCAACTTCTAAAACTCTCTCTTCAATATAATCTTTCAAAATTCTACCTCCTTAACCTCTATTTATTATTTGCTCAAACTCAAAAAAAATTCGTAAAATTTACATAAAAATAAAAACTAAATATTTTTTTAAGTACCAACCATAAAAATGGTTGATACTTAAAACAATTACTTAAAATCAAAGTATGCACTAGGATCAACATCATTTCCATTTGCATCTTGTACTTGAACATTTAGTACATCACCGCAAACTTTTGATGTAAATATACCTGAAGTATTACCAACTGTACCTATTTCAGTTCCAGTGCTAACAACATCTCCAACCGCAACTTTAACTTCTTCACTTAGGTTAGTGTACTTTGTCTTTAATCCATTTGCATGTGCAATAACAACATAAGTACCATCAGTAGTATTGCTTGATACTTCTTCAACTTTTCCTTCAGCTGCAGATTTAACTACAGTTCCAACTGCAGCATTAATATCAATACCTCTTCTAGATGTATCCTCACTTCTAGTTTCATCTACATAAGTTCTAATCATTTTTCCAAACTCTCTTGAAATAGCTACATTACCATCTATAGGCAATGATAAAACTACTTCTGTATCTGTTCCTGCAGAAACATCTGCTACTTCTTCTTGTGTAATTTCTGTAGTTTGATTTTCAGCAACTTCCTCTTGATCATTAGTTGCTACTTCATCATCTACGCTTGCAACTTCTGGTTCAGATAAACTTTCCTCATTACTATTAGCTAATTCATCATTATTTTCTACTCTTTCAGCATTTTGCTTATTAAAGTTAGAATCTGTTTCTGAAGAATTATTATCCTCCACCTCATTTAAAGATAATTCGTTATTTACCTTGTTTTGTTCCTTAGCAACAGAATTTTTTCTAATTGTAAATGCTGCTACAGTTGCAACTATACATAGACAAACAAATAATACTAAGTAAAAGCCCTCCTTTCTGAAAAAGTCCTTTACTTTATTTTTTTTATTTTGGTCCATTTCAACACCTCCTGTCTTGTATTCTTGCCCCTAAAAGTAAATTAATTCACTTAAAATTCAAATTTTATACGTCAAATTTATACAAAAAAAAACAAAAAGAGATTGCTTTAAGCAAATCTCTTTTTGTTTTAAGTTTTATATTCATGTATTAATTAAATTTCAAATATCCTATATTAATCCCAGTATAATAATGCTTTAATATTTCATCATATGATTTACCTTCTTTAGCCATAACATTAGCTCCCCACTGACTCATTCCTACTCCATGTCCATATCCTTTACACTCAAATACAATTGTATTTTCATTTATTGAATATGTAAAATTAGTTGAATTTAGTCCTGCTATAACTCTAAAATCGCTTCCTTTTATTTCATCATTACCAACAGCTAATGTAATAACCCCACCAGCCTCACTTCTCTCCATTACTTGTAGCTTTGAACTTAAATTAGATGTATTTACTCCTGAGGTAGGATACTTAGAATTTATGGCTGAAACTAAATCACTTAAAGCCATTTCTTTTTTACTAGTATATTTAGGGGATACCTCTTCACCTTTGCTTTCAACAGATACAAGATATGGTATATCTCCCAATGATGCATCAATAGCTGACTCAGTTTCTCCAGAACTTGTAGAAAAAAATAACGGATATAACACTAATTCTCCTTTATATGTTAAAATCATTCCCTTAGTATCATCTACTGCTGATTTTATTTTGTTCCAATACTTCTCACCATTTTCTTCTCCCCATTTGCTAATTAATTCATCTTTAGATGAATATACCTGACAATGTGCAGAATCACATATATCACTTCCATTAGCAATAGGGCAACTATTTATTTTTTTACTTACTAAATAAGTTCTACTTGCTATAGCTTGTGCTTTTAATGCTTCATCCTCAAAACTTACTTGCATCTCATTAGCAACTACTCCACATATATACTCTTCCAAATCTACTTCTTCTATTTTATCCTGCAATGTTCTATAAACTTTTATTTTTTCATCTCCATTAATATATATATCAGTGTTTACTTCTGCTGAAGTCTGCATAGATACTCCCTGATCTTCTATATATTCATTTGGTTCTAGATTAATTTTACCTTCTATAGAAATTATAGGAATAATTATCATAAATAAAATTATTAATATAGTTGTATATAATAGCGGTTTTATTCTGGTTATACTATAACAATTTATTTTTTTCATAATACCTCCTATCAATAGGTTACATCTATATATATGTTTTAATCTGTAAAACAATACCTTTTATTTAAAATCATTCTTTCCTATTTCTATATAAAAAAATTTAGGAGCCTCAAAATGGCCCCTAAGTATTATTTATAGGTTCTATATATTTCTGCTCCAAGCTTTCTAAATTTATCTTCTATATTAGTATATCCTCTATCTATATGATATATTTCTCCTATTTCTGTTTCTCCATTTGCAACTAATCCTGCTAAAATCATAGCTGCTCCGGCTCTTAAATCAGTAGCCTTTACTTGACATCCAGTAAGATTATCTACCCCTTCAACAATAGCAACTCTTCCATCAATTTTAATATTTGCCCCCATTCTACCAAGTTCTCCAACATGCATAAACCTATTTTCAAATACAGTTTCAGTTATTACGCTAGCTCCTTTAGTAATTGATAATAATGCCATCATTTGAGCCTGCATATCAGTTGGGAATCCTGGATAAGGCATTGTTTTTATGTCTACAGGTCTTTTTTCCCCAGTTCCGTCTACTATCATTTTTTCTCCATCCATTTTACAATAGACACCGCATTCCTTTAACTTTTCAATAGTTGGCATCAAATGTTCGTCATTAACTCCATTAATAGTTATTTTACTGTTTGTTATTCCAGCTGCAACCATAAATGTTCCAGCTTCAATTCTATCAAAAATAGGTGTAAATGGCTCTGGTTGTTTTAATTCTGATACACCATGTATAGTTATTCTTCCATATCCAGCACCTTCTATTTTAGCTCCCATACTATTTAAAAACCTTGCTAAATCCCATATTTCTGGCTCTTCAGCTGCATTTTCTATAATTGTAACTCCAGGAGCAAATACAGAAGTCATCATAATATTCTCAGTAGCTCCTACAGATGGAAAATCTAAATATATCCTATTTCCATGTAAATCTTTTATTTTAGCTTCAACATACCCATAGCCTATTTCAGAATCTATTCCTAACGCCTTAAATCCTTTTAAATGAAGATCTACAGGCCTACTCCCTATATTGCATCCTCCTGGCATTGATATTTTACATCTTCCAAATCTAGCTAACATAGGCCCCATCACTAAAAATGATGCTCTCATCTTACGTATTAATTCATTATTAGGTTCTATTTCTTTTAAATTTAAAGTATTTATTTTTAAATCGCCTGTTATTGGTGAAAATTTCACTTCACAATTCAATTCTCTTAATAAATTTATCAAAACTGTTACATCTTCTAACATAGGTACTTTTCTTAAAATTATTTCTGTTGGATTTAAAATAGTTGCAACTATTATAGGTAATACTGAATTTTTTGCAACACTTATATCAACTTCTCCTTGAAGTTTCCTTCCACCTCTAACTATAATTTTTTCCATATTATCCTCCATATTTATTTTTAGTATGTTACGAAAATTATCGGCGTTCCTATAATTAAATATGAACCTGTATCGTAAGTAATTTGTCCAATGTTTATATTTGTCCCATCCATCATTGTTGCTTTCGCTATACTACCATTACTTATATCTAAATTTTCATTAACTTTTATTTTTAATTTATTTTCTATATCTTCAAATGCATTTTTATCTTCTGTTTTTATCTTACCCTTTATAAACGAAAAATACCTCTCATCTATAAAATTACTATTTCTAATTTCTTGCACTAATAACTTTAAATAACTTTCAGATAAGGTTTTATCATTATTAATAACTATTACTTCAACTTTTATTAATTCATTGTAATTATACATATTAACACTATAATTAATATTTTCACCCTCTACAGATATCCAGTTCTCACCTTTTGTTACTATCACATCACTTTTTGCTGCGAAAATTTTATTAATTCTTTTCAATTCATTATTGATATCCGTTTTTATTGTATATTCTAATTTCACTCCATTATTTACAAATTCATATTCATTTAATATATATCTTTCGACTTCATTAAATAAATCTTTCTTTGCTTCACATTCATATTCTTTTCCATTAATAATTAATAGAGAAAAGATTAAAAGAAATACAAAAAATATCTTTTTCATATTGTAATCCCCTGCCCTTCCTCTAAAATTATTGTCCAAACTATATTTTTTATACAACAAAACTATAAATTTAGTATTGCTTTTCCTTATAAGTGAAACTCTAAATCTTTGATATAATATATATATATTATAAATACCCTAGAATAGTTCGCTTTCATCTTAAATTTTTATAAATCTCTACTATATTCGTCTATATACAACAGTGTATTTTAAATTTTCTACTTTTATATATAATATTCAAAAAAAAAAAGAAGCCACTTATTTGCGACTTCTTTATTCCAATTCTAATCTAGCTTTAGCCCTTGCTTCTGCCTTCTTAGCCCTTTCAATATCTATATTATTTTCTTTACTATTTAATCTACCCTGTGCTCTCTTAAGAGCCTCCTCAGCACGATTTTTATCAATCTCTTCTGGGAAATTAAAAGAATCACAACAAAAATTAATTATATTATCCTTAATATAAACAATTCCTGATGATGTAAATAAACTTTTCTTATTTCCATCAATAGTAGTATAGGTAGTTACTGTTGGTATAGTTGCTATTATAGTTGGTGCGTAATTTGCTAAAATTTCTATTTTACCATCAAATTCAGTTGTTGATAAACTAATTACCTCTTCTGTTAGTACTTCACGCCCTGGAGCTACAATATTAAGTTTTATTAATTTTCCCATAAATCATATCTCCTATTTCATACTATTTGCTTTTTCTACAACTTCTTCAATTGTACCTGCAAATAAGAATGCTGATTCAGGTAAGTGATCGTATTTTCCTTGTAATATTTCTTTAAATCCTCTTACTGTTTCCTTTACTGGAACATATCTTCCTTGCATTCCTGTAAATTGTTCAGCAACTGTAAATGGTTGAGATAGGAATCTTTGAATTCTTCTCGCTCTAGCTACTACAGCTTTATCTTCATCTGATAATTCATCAACACCTAAAATTGCAATAATATCTTGTAATTCTTTATATCTTTCAAGTATATTCTTTACTTCTGTTGCTACTTCATAATGCTCTTTTCCAACTATTCTTGGATCAAGAATTCTAGAAGAAGATTCTAGAGGGTCAACTGCTGGATATATACCTAATGCTGAAATAGATCTTGATAATACAGTAGTAGCATCTAAGTGCGTAAATGTAGTTGCTGGTGCTGGGTCTGTTAAGTCATCAGCTGGAACATAAACAGCTTGAACTGATGTTATAGATCCATTTTTTGTTGAAGTAATTCTTTCTTGAAGTGCTCCCATTTCAGTTGCAAGTGTTGGTTGATATCCAACAGCTGATGGTATTCTTCCTAATAATGCAGATACTTCTGAACCTGCTTGCGTAAATCTAAATATATTATCTATAAATAATAATACATCTTGCCCCTGATCTCTAAAATACTCAGCCATAGTTAACCCAGTTAATGAAACTCTCATTCTAGCACCTGGTGATTCGTTCATTTGACCAAATACTAATGCAGTTTTATTAATAACTCCAGAATCCATCATCTCATGATAAAGGTCATTACCTTCTCTAGATCTCTCTCCTACACCTGTGAATACAGAAAGTCCACCATGCTCTTTTGCTATATTATTAATTAATTCTTGAATTAAAACTGTTTTTCCTACTCCAGCTCCTCCAAATAGACCTATCTTACCACCCTTTTGATATGGTGCAATTAAATCAATAACTTTAATTCCTGTTTCGAACATTTCAGGCTCTAAAGATTGCTCCTTAAAAGTTGGTGCAGGTCTATGTATAGGATATGATTCTTCAGCATCTATAGCACCTTTATTATCTATAGGCGCTCCTAATACATTAAATAATCTTCCTAATACATTCTTTCCTACCGGTACTGATATTGGCTTTCCTGTGTCTAAAGCTCTCATACCTCTCTTTAATCCATCTGTAGATTCCATTGCTATTGCTCTAACAATATCATCTCCAACATGTTGCTCAACTTCTACAACTAACTCTCTATCACCCATATCAATTTTAATCTCATTGTATATGTTTGGTAGAGAAGCTTCATCAAACTTTATATCAACTACTGGTCCAATTACTTGAACTACTTTTCCAATTTTACTTTCAGCCATACTTCTTCCTCCTTGCTACTTTTGAGCTTCGGCTCCCCCAACAATTTCTGAAATTTCTTGCGTTATAATTCCTTGTCTAATTCTATTGAACTTAATATGAAGATTTTGTAGTATGTCATCTGCATTTTCAGTAGCTCCATCCATCGCTGTCATTCTAGCACTATGTTCGCTTGCCTTTGCACTAAGCATACATGTTTTAAGTTGACTTTTTAAATACATATCTATTGCATTTTTAAATACAGCTTCTTCATTTGGTTCAATTATATATTGCCTTGCATTACCAGACTCTTTCTCTATGGGTAATATCTTGATACTTTTTACCTCTTGTTTAACTGGAGAAATAAACTCTGTATATACTATATTTACTTCAGAAACTTCTCCCTTTTCATATAAATATATAGCGTCATTATATATCTTATTAACATCTTTAGTAGCAGGCATATCTGGTAAACCTACATATTCTGAATATGTATTTATTCCATACCTAGAAACATATGAAATTCCTTTACTACCTACAAGAATAACCTTTGCTCCGCCACTCTTTTCTATTAAATTATTTAAATATATAACCACATTATTGTTATATCCTGCACATAGTCCAGTGTCTGAAGTCAATACAATATATAGTTTATCTCCATTAAAGTTCTTATAATAAATTGAATCAAAATCTTCTGGCATACTAGAGACAACTTCCTTAATAACTTCTTTACACAAATTATTATATTGCTCATTAGCTACAAGCTCTTTTCTTGCTTTCCTGAGTTTAGAAGTGGCAACAAGCCCCATAGCCTTAGTTATTTTTCTAGTACTTTCAACTGACTTTATTCTTCTTTTTATCTCTATAAGTCCCGCTGCGCCCACTTGTTTTACCTCCTAAAGAATTGCATAGCTATATAAAGCTATGCATCTTTTAAAAATTCTTTTTTAAATTCAATTATACATTTTTCAATGTTTTCTTTTAATTCCTTAGTTAATTGTTTTTCAACAATTATTTGCTTTAATACATCCCTTTGATGGGTATCCATATATTCTAAGAATTCTTCCTCAAACTTTCTAATATCCTTAACCTTTATATCTGATAAAAAGTCATTTACAGTTGCATATAATATAACTATTTGCTTTTCAACATCCATAGGCTTATATTGATCTTGCTTTAATATTTCTGTTATTCTCTTACCTTTTTCTAATCTTCTCTTAGAATCAGAATCTAAATCAGAACCAAATTGAGAGAATGCTGCAAGTTCTGTATATTGTGCAAGTTCTAATCTTAATGTACCAGAAACTTGTTTCATAGCCTTAATTTGAGCATTACCACCAACTCTTGATACTGAAATACCTGCATTTACTGCTGGTCTTTGCCCTGCGTTGAATAATTCAGTTTCTAAGAATATTTGACCATCTGTAATTGATATTACATTAGTTGGAATATATGCTGTTACATCTCCAGCTAATGTTTCTATAATAGGAAGTGCTGTTAATGAACCTCCTCCATTTTCTTTAGATAGCTTTGCAGCTCTTTCTAAAAGTCTTGAATGTATATAAAATACATCTCCTGGATACGCTTCTCTTCCCGGTGGTCTTCTAAGTAATAATGACATTGTTCTATATGCTACTGCATGCTTAGATAAATCATCATATATTATAAGAACATCTTTCCCTTTATGCATGAAGTATTCACCCATACTACATCCTGCATATGGTGCTAAATATTGAAGTGGAGCACTTTCTGATGCTGTTCCCGCAACAACTATTGAATAATCTAAAGCTCCCATTTCCTCTAATGTATTAACTATATGTGCAACTGTTGACTGCTTTTGACCAATAGCTACATATACGCATATAACATCTTTACCTTTTTGATTTAATATAGTATCTATTGCAATAGCCGTTTTACCAGTTTGCCTATCACCAATAATAAGTTCTCTTTGACCCTTTCCTATTGGAACCATTGAATCTATTGCTTTAATACCTGTTTGTAATGGTTCATTAACTGAAGATCTATCAATTATACTTGGCGCCGGTACCTCTATAGGTCTAGTACCTGAATAATTGATAGGCCCCTTACCATCAATTTCTTCTCCTAAAGAATTTACAACTCTTCCTAGAAGACCCTCACCTACAGGAACTTCAACTATTTTATTAGTTCTTTTAACTATATCTCCTTCTTTTATTCCTTCCTCAGAACCCAATAAAACACATCCAACATTATCTTGCTCTAAATTTAAAGCCATTCCAAATACGCCATTTGGGAACTCTAAAAGTTCACCTTGCATACAATCATCTAATCCATATACTCTAGCAATACCATCACCAATTTGAATTATTGTTCCAGAATCTGAAGTTTGGATTTGATTTTCATATCTTTGTATCTCTTTTTTTATGATAGATGTTATTTCTTCTGGTTTTATATTCATGCAATCACCTCTATTCAGTAGCAAGCATTAGCTTTTCTAAATCATCTAACCTTGTTTTTACAGTCCCATCTATAACGTCATTTCCTATTCTTACATAAATTCCGCCTAGAATTCCTGGATCAATTTCTTTTTTCAATATAACTTCTTTATTGTATTTTTTTTCAAGCTTATCTACTAAGGAGTTATATTCATTTTCTTCTAATGGTACAGTAGTTTTTACAATTCCCTGTAATACATTTAACTTTTCTAAATGTATTTTTTCCATTTCTTTTAATTTTTCTTTTAAAAATAAAATTCTGTCCTTCTCTATTAATATTAATAAAAATGATAAAAGTTCTTCATCTATTTTACCTTTAAATATATTAATAAAAGTCTTTTTCTTTTGCTTTGTACCTATTTGTGGATGTTTTATTACTTCAAAGAAATCTTTGTTATTTTCAATTAACTCACAAATTTCTCTTAGATCTCCTAGATACTCATCAACTTTTCCTTTTTGTTCTGCCACCTCATATAGTGCCAGTGCATATCTTCGGTCTAAGTACTCATACATATTTAATTACCTACCTCAGAAATAAACTCATCAATTAATTGTCTATTTTTTTCTTCATCAATATTTTTTTCTATTACTTTTCTAGAAAGATCTAAAGCTAAATCTATAGCTTCTTTCTTTAATGCATATTGTGCTTTTTCTTTTTCTCTTTCTATTTCTACTTTTGCTCTTTCTATGATTAAATTGGCTTCTGATTTCGCTTCTTCAACAATTTCATCATATACTTTTTCAGCCTTTCTCTTATGTCTTTCTGTAATAGCTTTACCTTCTTCTCTAGCTCTTTGTAGTTCTCTTTCATTATTGATTGCTAGAGTTCTTGCTTTTTCAAGTTCTTCATCTGCACTATCTAACTTTTGAGATATTTCATTTTCTCTAGCTTCAACTATTAATTTAACTTTTTCAAAGAAGAAATATTTTAATCCAAAGAATAGAATTAAAAAATTTACTACTGTGGCCAACATAACACCTAGATTAAATTCCATTACTTATTCTACCCCCTTCTGGAGTCATTAAAATATTATGCTACTCCAACAAATATTAATAATATTGATACTAGTAATCCATAAATAGCAGTTGCTTCAGCAAAAGCAGAACCTATAACTAATGTTGTAGTAATTTTTCCTGTTGCTTCTGGATTTCTTGCAACACCTTCAACAGCCTTTCCTGTAGCATTTCCTATACCAATACCTGCTCCTAAACCTACTAATACTGCAATTGCTGCTCCTAATGCTCTCATTCCTACTTCATTCATTTTTAAATTCCTCCTCTTAATTATGTTCAGATACTATTTTAATATTTATCATTGTTAACATTACAAAAATTACTGCTTGAATACCGCCATCAAATATATCGAAATATAAATGTAATGGAATAGGTATAACAAGTTGTGCAAACCATGCTACTTTCTCTAGGCTCTCATAAACAAGCTCGATTATAAAAGTAGCTGCTAACATATTACCAAAAAGTCTTAATGACAATGATATTGGAAGCATTACTCTCTCTAATATTGTAATAGGCAATATAAAAGATACTGGCTCTAAATATCCCTTAAAATATCCTCCAATTCCGTTCCTTTTAATAGCATATCCTTGTACCATTACAAATGATATTAAAGCCAATGTTAATGTAACACTAAAGTTTTTCGTTGGAGGGGATATTCCCACTAGTCCTGTAAAATTCATTACTAGGACAAATATGCCTAAGGCTCCTACAAAAGGAACTATACTTATAAAACTTTCTCCAACATTACTTACTACGGCATTGTTTAGCATATTATAAATCCATTCAACAATAGTTTGTTTTTTAGTTGGTCTTATCTGCATATTTCGTGTAGACCACCATGCTAATGCTAAAATTAATAAAACAATTACTAATTCAACTATTGCTTCTGGCTTTATATCAATTGCTATTTTACCTAAGTAAAAAGAAAATATAGCTTTTGATGATTCCATCTATTCACTTCCCTTCTGCACTTTTATAGTAGTTATTACTAGTATTATATAATGTATAAAAAATCCTATTAGAAAAGCTAATAAATAACTTATCTTGTTAGAAAAAACTACCGCTATAGCAACTATACTTACTATTCTTATTAAATAACTCACGGGAAATAAAATTGCTTTATTTTTTTGAGGTTTATTTAAAAATTTATTAGTAACTATGGCTGAAACAACAAAGTTTATCATTGAAACTATTGATCCAACTAATAATATGGCTCCAATCTTATATTGCCCTAATAATACTAATATTAAAAATAAAATAATCCCACTTATTAAATCATTTTTTGCTACAGATTTGACTATTATATTTAAGTCTTTAGTCATTTTCTTCTCCTAGTAAATAACTTATTTGGGACATAGTGATTTTACCTTATTCCTATATAAAAACTAACTATCTTTCTAGTTTGATATGTATCTATTATGTATAAAATAGCTCTTATCTAGGAATACTATTAATTTGTCAGTACTTTCTTATCCCTATTGTCAGTAGGATTATATACCTACTTTGAAATTAATAAAAACCTCATTTTTAGTTATTTTTTACAATTTATCGTTAAAATCGCTGATTATTATATATTAATTCGTAAATACTCAGCTAAAATCTTATTTTTGCGCATTTTAATTTTTTTTTGCAATTTACTATTATTTCTTGCATTTATTTAAATTTTCTTAATATTTTTGTTTTTTAGTGTTTTTTTAGTGATAACGTTTCATAATTTTATTATGTTATTTTTTCTTAATAATATTATTATTTTTTAGATTTTTTAGTTTTTTTTTATCATTTTAAAACTCTTATTATACTATAATGTATAAACTTTTTATTGATTTTGAATAATTAAAATCCAATTTATTCATTATTTTTTTCAAATTTATTATTGTTTATTCAAATAATCATCATCAAATTTATTTATAATTGGTTAAATTATAAAAGGAGCCTCTAAAAAGCTCCCTTTCTCTCTCACTTTTGTTATTTTACTAATTAATAAAAACTAAACTCTTTCAACTACTAATGCAGTTCCCATTCCTCCACCTATACATAAAGTAGCTAATCCTTTTTTAGCATCTCTCTTTTCCATTTCATGAAGTAATGTAACTAATATTCTAGCTCCTGAAGCCCCTACTGGATGACCAAGTGCAATAGCCCCACCATTTACATTAACTTTTTCCATATCAAAGTTTAAATCTTTAGCTACTGCTAAACTTTGAGCAGCAAATGCTTCATTTGCTTCAATTAAATCCATATCCTCAATAGTTAATCCTGCTCCTTCTAATGCTTTTTTTGTTGCATGGAATGGACCATATCCCATAATAGAAGGCTCTAATCCTTTGCTTCCATAAGAAACTATCTTAGCCATTGGCTTTACTCCTAACTCTTCTGCTTTTTCAGCACTCATAATTACAAATGCAGCAGCTCCATCATTAATTCCTGACGCATTAGCAGCTGTTACAGTTCCATCTTTAATGAATGATGGTCTTAATTTAGCCATCTTTTCTATAGTGGAACCGAATCTTGGGAATTCATCTTGTGCAAACACTTTTGGTTCTCCTTTTCTTTGTGGGATAACTACTGGTACTATTTCATCTACAAATTTACCTTCTTTAATTGCCTTTTCAGCTTTTAATTGAGAATTTAATGCAAATTCATCTTGCATTTCTCTTGTTAATCCCCATTCTTTAGCTATATTTTCAGCTGTAACTCCCATATGATAGTCATTAAATGCATCCCATAAAGCATCTTTAATCATAGTATCAACCATTTTTCCATCACCCATTCTTTGGCCCCATCTAGCTCCAGGCATGGCATATGGTGCTGCTGACATATTTTCCATACCTCCAGCAACTACTACATCACAATCACCGGCTTTAATCATTTGAGCTGCTAATGCAACACATCTTAGACCTGATCCACAAACTTTATTTATTGTCATTGCAGGTACCTCTACTGGTAATCCAGCTTTTACAGCAGCTTGTCTAGCAACATTTTGTCCTTGTCCTGCTTGAATAACATTTCCCATAACTACTTCTTCTACTAATTCTGGTTTAATTCCAGCTCTATTTACAGCTTCTTTAATTACTATTGACCCTAACTCAGCTGCTGGAACATCTTTTAATGATCCACCAAATGACCCAATTGCAGTTCTTACTGCGCTAACTATTACTACTTCTCTCATAAAAAATTTCCTCCCATTACTATACCCATAAAATCATAATAGTGTTAATTGTTTAAATTGTTAAACAATTAACACTATTATTATACCACTCATTTTTTTCCAATTTCAACTAATTTTTAGATTTATTTTATATTTTGTTATATTTTTACATATGATTGTTTTTTATATTTTGTTGTTTCTTATTTATTATTTTTAATTCTACATTAACTATATATATTATAAGAATTTATCTCCTTAATATTATTAATACAATCTATTCTTATATTGTTATTATTTTATTAAAATACTAAGCACTAAATATCATTAACATCAAATGATAATTCTATCTTTTCATGTGTTGCTTCTAATTGATTTAATTTTACTCCAGCGCATTTAAACATAAGTTTTGATGCCTTTACTGAGTCTGTATTTGCATATTTATCACTTAAATATATAACTTCACTTATTCCAGATTGTATTATTGCTTTTGCACATTCATTACAAGGGAAAAGTGCAACATATATTCTACAGCCTGATAAATCTTTTCCCTTTGCATTTAAGATTGCATTTAATTCAGCATGAACTACAAATGGATATTTTGTTTTTAAAGTTTCTCCTTCTTTCCCCCATGGAAACTCATCATCTGAACAACCTTTTGGAAGTCCATTATACCCTATACTTTCAATTATATTATTTTTATTTACTATACAAGCTCCAACTTGTGTACTTGGGTCCTTACTTCTCTTTCCTGATAATAATGCTACAGACATAAAGTAATCATCCCATGATAAATAGCCTTCTCTTTTGCCCATATTATCTATCCTCCTATTCACTTTTATTTTAATCTACTATTATGTCAATTATATTACAATTAAATAATATTGCTCAGCAATATTATTTAAAGTACTTCACACTTTAGCAAAAAAGCGAAGACTACTGTCTTCGCTTTTTTTACTACTTAGTTCCAAAAAGTCTATCTCCAGCATCTCCAAGACCTGGTACAATATATCCCTTTTCATTTAATTTTTCATCAATAGATGCAACATATATATTTACATCTGGATGTTGATCTTGAACTAATTTAATTCCTTCTGGAGAAGAAATTAAGCACATTAGTCTTATTTTCTTAGCTCCTCTTTGCTTTAATAAAGTTATAGCATCAGCTGCTGATCCACCTGTAGCTAACATTGGATCAACTACAATTACATCTCTTTCATCTATATCTTGTGGTAGTTTACAGAAATATTCTACTGGTTGAAGAGTTTCTTCATCTCTATATAATCCTATATGTCCGACTTTTGCTGCTGGAATTAAGTTTAATATTCCATCTACCATTCCAAGCCCAGCTCTTAGTATTGGAACTACAGCCATTTTCTTACCAGCTAACATTTGGCATTTTGTTTTACAGATTGGTGTTTCTATTTCAACTTCTTCAGTTTCTAAATCTCTAGTTACTTCATATGCCATTAACATAGATACTTCTTCTACTAATTCTCTAAAATATTTTGATCCAGTATCCTTACTTCTTATATATGCTAATTTATGTGATATTAAAGGGTGCTTCATTTCTGTTACTTTACTCATTTTCTTATTCCTCCCAAATGACTATTTATTATTTAGAATATTTTTTTTCAATTTCAGTGATTTTATTAATTCTTCTTGCGTGTCTATCGCCTTCAAATTTAGCGCCTAAGAATGCTTTAACTATGTCTATTGCTAATCCCTTTCCAACAACTCTTTCTCCCATAGTTAATATATTTGCATCATTATGTTCTCTAGTTGCATGTGCACTAAACGTATCTGAACAAAGTGCCGCTCTTACTCCAGGAACTTTATTTGCAGCAATTCCTATTCCTATTCCTGTACCACAAATTAATATACCAAAATCAAATTCCTTAGCTACTACAGCCTCTGCAACTGGTAATGCTATATCAGCATAATCGCATGACTCTTCAGTATATGTTCCAAAATCTTTAAATTCAATATTTTGACTTTCTAGATATTTAGCTATTTCCTCTTTTAAATTTAATCCACCATGGTCGCAACCTAACGCAATCCTCATAAAAAAACCAACCTTTCCATTATTTAATATCCAATAATTATATTATTGCACTTTTATATTTATAAAAAAAGAAGAATAGGTTCCCCCATCCTCCTTATTTACACATCTATAATATCATATCCAGCAGCTTTACTTAATCTATTCATTATAGCAACCCCAACTCCCTTTTCTTCAAAGCCTTGACATAAAATATATTGTACACCTATATCATCACATTTTCTTAAAGCTTCAAAGAGATGTTTTGCAATTTCACTTAAATCTTTCTCACTACCTAAAGATATCACAGTACCTTTATCAAATTTATTTAAGTTTTCATCTGTAGTCAGTATTGCTACATCATTATTTTTTTCTATATAATTTTCTAACATTTCTTTAATAATTTCAATAGTTTTTTCGTTTTTACCTCTAATTATTTTTAAATGTGCTTTTGGGGCATAATGCCTATACTTCATTCCTGGTGCCTTTGGTTTTAAATCTGCACTAGGTTTTGATTTTAATGCTTCATCTAACTCAATATTAGAATCTATTTCCCTAAGCATCTCTAAAGTTATTCCACCTGGTCTTAATATCATTGGAGGATTAACTGTACAATCAATAATAGTAGATTCAACTCCAATATCACTACTTTCTCCACCAATTATATAGTCTACTTTACCATTTAAGTCTTCTACACATCTTTCTACTTCAGTTGGACTTGGTCTTCCTGATATATTAGCTGATGGTGCAGCAATTGGTCTTTCTGAAAGCTCTATAAGTTTAAGTGCTATTTCGGAATTAGGCATTCTTATACCAATAGTATTTAGATTTGCACTTGTTACATTAGGTATAATATCCTTTTTTTCTAAAATTATAGTTAATGGACCTGGCCAAAATCTATTTATTAATTCTTGAGCTATAGGAGGAACCTCTTTTACTAAAGTAGATACATCTTTAGAACTAACATGAACTATTAATGGATTATCTTGTGGTCTTCCTTTAGCAATAAATATTTTTTTTACAGAATCATCATTTAATGCATTTGCACCTAAACCATATACTGTCTCTGTAGGAAAAGCTACTGTTCCACCATTCCTTATAACTTGTGCAGCTTCCTCTATAAATTTAATATCTTTTTTAATATCTTTAATTATGGCAACCTTAGTTTCCATAAGGACTTACCTTCTTTCTTTAAATTTCTTTTTGACCCCTTGCTATTTTTATATTATCTATAGCTGATGTCGTATATGTAGCATTAACACAATTTCTATATATATTATCTAATAATATATATTTTTTTAGTTCACCATTTTTAATAATCTTAAAATAATAAACCATATCTTTATTTATTGTTTTTAATCGTTTATATTCTACTGCCGCTTCTTCATATTTTTTCACAAATTCTTTATTTATTGGCTTCATTTTTTGATTTTTAATTTTTCCTCTTGTAACAATTATAATTTCCATTTCTTCACGTTCTTTATTGGTATGTACAATTGCTACTCTATCACATTGAATATACGCATAACTTGAAAATAATCCTGTGCTAAACTTTAACTTGTTATTAGCACAAACAAATTTTAATGTACAACTATTAGCCTTTCTTATAATGGCAATAAAAATAAGAAGCTCTATTAATATTAGAAATGCTACTATAGTAAAAGTGTTAACATATGCTAAATAAGTTATAATCGGAAGGAATATTGCTAAAAAAAACATAAAAACAATAAATAGCTTATTGTACATTCTTTGCTTCTTTAATGCTTTTTCAATCTTCATATTATCACCTATTTTAAAAGCCTTACATTAAATAATGCAAGGCTTTCAAACTTACTATATTGAATCAGTATTGCCCATTTCTTGCATTTTTTCTGCTTGGTCTGCAGTAATTAATGCATTTATAACTTCTTCAATATCTCCATTCATAAAACTATCTAATTTATATAATGTTAATCCAATTCTATGATCAGTAACTCTTCCTTGAGGATAGTTATAAGTTCTTATTCTTTCACTTCTATCCCCTGTACCAACTTGACTCTTTCTATCTTCTGCAATTCCTGCAAGTCTTTCAGCTTCTGCAACTTCATAAAGCCTAGCTCTTAACACTTTCATAGCCTTTTCTTTATTTTTAAGTTGTGACTTTTCATCTTGGCATGCAACAACTGTACCTGTTGGTATATGTGTTATTCTAACAGCTGAATCTGTTGTATTAACACATTGTCCTCCGTTACCTGAAGATCTATAAACATCAATTCTTAAATCTTTATCATTGATTTCTATTTCAACATCATCAACTTCTGGTAAAACTGCAACTGTAGCTGTAGAAGTATGTATTCTACCTGAACTTTCTGTATCTGGTACTCTTTGTACTCTATGTACACCACTTTCGTACTTAAGCTTTGAATAAGCTCCATTACCCTTAATCATAAATACAACTTCTTTGAATCCACCAAGGTCATTTTCATTTGAACTCATCAGTTCAACTGACCATCTTTGAGATTCCGCATATCTTGTATACATTCTGAAAAGATTAGCTGCAAATAGTGCCGCTTCATCTCCACCAGCTCCACCTCTGATTTCAACAAATACGTTTTTATCATCGTTAGGATCTTTTGGTAATAATAAAATTTGAATCTTCTTTTCTAATTCTTCTTCTTGTTCTTTAAGACTTGAAATTTCTTCAGATAACATTTCCTTCATTTCTTTATCTGTTTCTTCTTCTAACATTTCTTTGTTAGCTTCTAAGTCTTCAACTACCTTTTTATATTCTCTATATGCTGTTACTATTATTTCTAAGTCAGCATGTTCCTTACATAGCTTTCTCCACTCTTTTTGGTTAGCCATTATTGAAGGATCTGATATTTTAACTGATAGTTCTTCGTATTTATTTTCCGTAAATGCTAATTTATCTAATAACATAGTATCACTCCGTACTGTATTTTTTCATATTGAAACATTATAACATAATAGTTATATGTTTATCAAGCTATCACAAATTCTTAATATAACTAAATTGCGCACTAAAGCATTAATGCCGTGATGCCGAAAATTAATGATATTATCTCCAGGAATCAGTGTAATTTGCGTTAAGAATTTATATTGTTTTTTCCATAAAAAGAGCTAAAGCTTCGA
>UQQU01000058.1 GCA_900543325.1 uncultured Clostridium sp.
AACCCCTGTTACCACCGTGAAAGGGTGGTGTCTTGACCGCTTGACCAAGGGGCCTTGCGTATGTCCTACTGACTACTTTTTGTATATTACAGTGTTTTTAGACAAAAGTCAACACTATTTTAAAATTTTTTTTATATTTTTTATGTAAACATTTAAATATGAGTTACTTTACCAAATTCTTCTTGAGTATCTATATCAAGTAATTCAATTTCATTATTAACATTTACTATCTTTAAATCATTTAAATGCCCCTTGACTATTTTTTTTCCACCACTATCTCCTTCTAATGATAATAATTCATTAATATATCTTTTTGAAAAGATAACTGGATTACCTTTATTCTTTCCATATCCAGCACAAACTATACCTTTATCTCCATTAATAAAATTATCTATTACTGAATTTAGACTTTCTATTGATATAAATGGTTGATCACAAACCATAAACATATATCCATCAGCATCTTTATCAAAATTTATACCTAATTTTATAGAACTAGAAATTCCTAAACTACTATTATTATTCATAACAACATTAATATTAGTATTTAATAAAGCTTCTTTTATTTCTTCATATTGAGTTACGCATATTATTTTATTTACTTTTAAATCAAGTACTTTTTCAACTATATGCATATATATTGGCTTATCTTTATAAATTGCCAATAATTTATTTCCATTAAACCTTTTACTATTTCCTGCAGCTAGAAGTATTAAATTAATCGCCATCACTCATCCCTCTATATCTAAATTGTTCGTTAGGTAAGAGTGAAAAAATGAAATATTTATTTTCCAGAAAACGTGAAATTTTCACCTAGAATTAATATTTCATTTTTTCTTTTTTCACATAACTACTTATAGCATTGCACCTTGCAATTTATGTGTTTTGCTACATATTGTATGAGAAGTCATTAACTTTTAAGGTTGTATTCCGGTTCATCAAGTGGAAGAGAAAATATTAATGATATTACCAGAAAGAATATTGTAATTAAGTTTTAGAATTTAATTGTTTTTGGAGGAAAAAGAGCGTTAAGAAGCTGAGGGAATGAAATGACTTTCGAAGCTTTAGCTCTTTTTCTAGAAAAAACAATATAAATTCTTAACGCAAATCACATAAATTCTTGGAGGTTATATCATTAATTTTTCGGTTCCATGTGACGAACATTATTTCTAATCATCCCCATAACTATTTTTTCTGATGTTATCGGTAATGTTCTTATATTAACCTTAGTTGCATTATATACAGCATGAGCTAACGCTGGAGATGGTGTATTAATAACAATCTCTCCTATAGACTTAGCTCCAAATGGTCCTGTTTGTTCAAAGCTTGATTCAAATTCGACTCTAATATTACCAACATCAAGTCTTGTAGGTATCTTATATTGAAGGAATGAATCATTTCTCATCTTTCCTTTTTCAGTATAAGTTATATCTTCATAAAGTGCCATTCCTATACCTTGAGCTATTCCACCTTCTGCCTGAATTCTTGCCAAATTAGGATTAACAACAGTTCCACAGTCTACAACTGCAACATAATCAATTATATCCACTTTACCTGTTAACTTATCCACTTCTGTTTCCACAATTCCTACCATAAATGGTGGAGGTGAAACTTCTGAATAATGTGACTCACTTTCGCTTATAGTTCTAAATCCACCAACTAAAGTGTTATTAGCTATATCAACTAATGTTATTTCTTTCTCATCAATTACTGAAAATACCTTTTTACCATCAAACTCTAAATTTTCAATTGGACAATTTAATGATTTTGCAGCCTCTTCAATAATTCTCTTTCTCATTTTTTCACAAGTTTTAATAACAGCTCCACCTGTTATATAAGTTGTACTAGATGCATATGAACCTGTATCATATGGACTTTGATCTGTATCAACACCATGCACAATAATATTATCTATATCACAATCTAAACAATCAGCTGCCATTTGTGCTAATATTGTATCACATCCTGTTCCCATATCAGCAGCACCAATCATTAATGTATAGAATCCATCATCATTAAGCTTTATTTCAACTGCAGCTGTATCCACTGATGATATACCTGACCCTTGCATAGCCATAGCTACACCAACAGATCTTACTTTTCCATTTCCCATATCTCTACATGGATATTTATTATCCCAATCAATCATTTCCTTAGCTCTCGATAAACATCTATCTAAAGCACAGCTATTTGCTTGTTCGTTATAATATGCAGGCATTATTTGTCCTTCAGCAACCATATTCATTTCTCTTAACTTAATAGGATCAATATTAAGCTTGTCTGCTAATTCATTTACAGCTGATTCTAATGCAAATAACCCTTGAGTAGCTCCATAACCTCTATAAGCTCCTGCTCCCATAGTATTAGAATAAACAACATCATATTCAAATTTATATGCTTTTGCTCCATTATAAAGAGGCATTGATTTATGTCCTGATAAACCTACAGTAGTTGGTCCATGATCTCCATATGCACCTGCATTAGATAAAGTATACATATAAATAGCCTTTATTATACCATTTTCATCTGCACCTAATTTAACTTTAATCTCCATTTCATGTCTTGGACTACCGTTAGTCATACTTTCTTCACGAGTATAAACCATTTTAGCAGGCTTTCCAGTCTTCATTGTAACTATAGCTGGGAATATTTCTGCAACAACGCTTTGCTTTGCCCCAAATCCTCCACCTATTCTCGGCTTAATTACTCTTATCTTAGATTTTGGAATATCTAAAGCATTAGCTAATATACGTCTTACATGGAAAGGAACTTGAGTTGCACTTGTTATATTTAATCTTCCATATGTATCAAGCTCTGTAAATGCTCTAAAAGTTTCCATCATAGCTTGGCTATTAGCTTTAGTATGATAAGTTTGTTCTATTATATGAGCACATTTACTTAATTCTTCATCCACATCACCATAAGTAAAATCGCCTTTTGAGCATATATTTCTATTTTTATCTGCATTAACCCAATCATTTAAAACAACAAAATTTTCTTCTGGATGAACTATAACTTTATTATCTAAAGCTTCTCTAAAATCTAAAACTGCTTCTAAAACTTCATATTTAACTTTAATTAAATTTAATGCTTTATTAACAGCCTTTTCATTTTCACCAGCAACTATAGCAACTGGATCTCCAACACATCTAAGTCTTTTATCTAAAATTAATCTATCATATGGACTTGGTTCTGGATAAGATTGTCCTGCAGTTGTAAATCTCTTTTGTGGAACATCCTTATATGTTAATATACATTCTATTCCTGGTACTTTACTTGCTATAGTTGTATTTATATCTTCTATTAAAGCATGTGCATGAGGACTTCTAAGCACTTTAACTATTAAACAATTACTTGGTGCTATATCATCTGTATAAACTGGCTTACCAGTAAGTAATGACATAGCGTCCTTTTTTCTTATCCCCTTATTAACGTATTTCATCTTTAGTCCTCCTTTTTAGCTGCCAAGAAATTTTTAATTGCTCTTAATTGACTCATATAGCCTGTACATCTACAAAGATTACCTGCTAAATAATGTTTAATTTCATCTTCAGTAGGATTCTCCAACTCTTTCTTCATAGCTAATACATTCATCACAAACCCCGGGCTACAGAATCCGCATTGCTCTGCACCTTGGTCTGCCATAAAAGCTCCGAATTCTTCTGCTTCTTCTTTTAACCCTTCAAGAGTAGTTACTTTCTTGCCATTTGCCTTCATCACAAGAGTACTACATGATAAAACAGGCTTTCCATCTAAATGAACAGTACATAAACCACAATTAGCAGTTTCACAACCTCTTTTTACACTTAAAAAGCCTTTACTTCTTACATAATCAATTAATAACGTATCTGCTTCTACATTATCTTGAAAAAGTTTATTATTTATCCATAGTTTAATTTCCATAGCTTCCTCCTGTAATTTCACTTATTGCTCTATTTATAAATACTTTAGCAAGTATTTGTCTATATTCTTTACTTCCTCTCATGTTACTATCAAATTTAACATTTTTCATAACATATTCAACTACTTCATCAACTTCATTTTGAGTTGGAATCTCACTTAAAAGCTCTGCTGCATTTACATTCATAGCCTTTTGTGGTCTAGCTCCAATTACTATATTCCATCTATTATTTAACCTTGATACTGCAACTGCTAAAGTAGGAATATCAGTTGCACTATTTCTATGAGTTAAATATGCAGTTTTTCTATTATCTTTCTTTATTATAATTCTTACTAAAATATCATTATCATAAGGCATATCTCTATATTCAGAAAGTGGAATAATTCCTCCATTAAATAGTTCTACATATGTCTCTAATGATAAAAGTGCTGTTAATATATCTGAAAATCCAAATCTTGAATAAACACTTCCACCAATAGTTGCGCAATTTCTAAATTGAACACCCACTATATGTATAACTGATTTTGCTATTATCCCATCAAAATAAGAGTTTAAAGACTCATTAGTTTCTAATTGTCTTAATGTGCACATACACCCTATCTTAAAGCATTCTTCATCTTCTTCAATTTTATCTAAACCTAATGTTGATAAATCGATAGCAGTTTGGATATTTCTCCCTCCCATTTTTAGCCAACCTATTCCACCTAATACAACATTATTCTTTTTTTGATTTAATTCATAAGCTTGCTCTAAACTCTCTGCTACTACATAATTTCTAATCGTAAACAACTTTCTTTCCTCCTATAAACATAACAAAGAGGCTATATCTAATTATCCGATATACGCCCTCTTCATAAAAATTTTATGCATTTACTGCTTCAATTTTCTCTTTATCTTTTGGTAATACTAAATTTAATATAGTTGCTATAACGAAGGTCATTATTATACCATTTTGTGCAAATATATTACTAACCCAAGTTGGTAATTCTCCTAAAGCCTCTGGAACATTTCCTATTCCAACACCTATACCTATAGCTAATGCAACTATTAAACTATTTCTACCATCTAATTTTTCTCTAAATAATGACTGTAATCCACTTACAAATATCATAGCAAACATTATAACTGCTGCTCCACCAAGTACTGATTGTGGCATTACTGAAAGTATTGCACTTAATTTTGGGAAAAATCCTGCTAAAATTAAGAATACAGCACCTGTCATAATAACAAATTTATTTACAACTTTAGTTACAGCAACAAGTCCAACATTCTGACTAAATGAAGTATTTGGAGCAACTCCAAATATAGCTGCTATAAAGCTTGAAACACCATCTGCAACAACTCCACCTGATAGCTCTTTGTCAGTTGCTTCTCTATCAAGTCCCCCCACTGCTATTGCAGAAATATCTCCAATTGTTTCTACTGTAGTTGCAATATACATTATTGCCATTGAAATAATTGCATCTAATCTAAATTCGAATCCCATAGCAAATGGTCTAGGTAAACTTATCCATGCAGCTTCTTTTACAGCTGTAAAATCAACCATTCCCATTACTATTGATAATATGTATCCAATTATTATTCCTATTAAAATAGCTGATGTTTTTATAAATCCCTTAGTAAAATTTTGTAATATTATTATTACTAAAATTACTACTGTTCCAACTATCAAATGTTTTGGTGAACCAAAATCAGCTGAACCAGATCCACCAGCAAAATATTTAATTCCTACTGGAAGTAATGAAAGTCCTATTGAAATAACAACTAAACTTGTTACTATAGGCGGAAATAATTTTCTTAATGGCTTAATGAAGAATCCTAAAACCATCTCTAACAATGCTCCAACTAACGAAGCTCCCATTATTGCTGAATATCCATAAGTTGTACCTATAGCATTTTGAGTTCCTATAAATCCTGAACTTGTCCCCATAACCACAGGCAATCCACTTCCTACTTTAAAAAATGGATATAATTGAATTAATGTTGCAACACCTGCCACAAACATTGAATTTTGAATTAACATTGATTTTGTTTCTAAAGGAATATCTAAAAGTCCGCATACTATAATTAACGGTGATACATTTCCTAAAAACATTGCTAATACATGTTGAATCCCCAATGGAATAGCTTGTTTTAAAGGTACCCTTCCTTCTAACTCATAAATACTTCCAACTTTCATTACATGTCCCCCTAAAATAATAAACTTCCTACGAATAATATTTGTTTTATTTAATTTAATATACGTATTTTTATATGATGATTTTATCATATATTTCATATTTTGTGAACATTTTTATTTATATTTTTACATATTTTTCGTATTTTTATTATTATAAGCTTTATACCATACAAAAAAACAAAAAGAAAAGGTAAAATTTCTAAAAACTACTTACCCTTTCCTTTTATAATAAATCATTATAATTTACAATATAATTTTCGTATTTACTCTATATATTCAAAAAGAACTTTTATTGTTCCTCCACATGCCATTCCTAATTTTGCAGCTACTGTATTAGATAAATCATAAGTTTCAATATGTGATGTCTTTTCTTGCATTACTTCTATTGCCTTTTGATATGCTACATTTTCAACAATACCACCACCAATAGTTCCAATAAAGCTCCTATCATTTTTAATAAGCATCTTAGCATCAACTCCTCTTGGTGATGATCCTCTCTTATCTAAAATACTAACTAAAACTTTGCCATATTTATCACAAACAATCTCTTTTAATATTTCTTCATCAATACTTGATATATTCTCATTATTCTTTTCCTGAATAATTTGTGCCATAATACTTACCGCTATTTCAGCTGGAGTCTTAGCCCCTATGTTAATACCAATTGGAGCATTAACCTTATTTATATCCTCTGTATTATATCCCTTCTCCAGTAATTGTCTTATAGAATTGGCTACTTTTGCTTTACTTCCTATCATTCCCAAATATCTAAATTCATTTCTTAATATTTTTTCAACACATTCTTGATCAGCTCTATGCCCTCTTGTAACAACAACAAAATACGAATTTTTATTAAACTCTATATTACCTAATGCATTAGTAAAATTATCACATATTACATTATCAACCTCTGGGAACCTTTCTTTATTTGCAAACTCTTCTCTATCATCTATAACAGTTATATTAAAATCTAACATTTTTGCCATACCTGCTAATGATAAAGCTATATGCCCTCCTCCACAAATTATAAGATTAGGCTTTGATATAATATGCTCTATATTAATTTCAATATCATCATTTATTTTTACTATTTTCCCACACTCATTAAAATTGATTTTATCTATAATCTCATTATAAAACTCTATGTTTTCTTGTTCTTCAATTATTATTTCGTTATCAACTTTTAATATCTTTTTTCCCAGATGCTTATCCTTTTTATCTTTAACAATAGTTGCTATATAGATATTTTTATTATTATCTAACTCTTCTTTTACCCTTTTATAAAATTCCCTATTCATATTTTCACCTCTTGTAAATTTTGTATATATTTATATTTTATATAAATTTCAATTTATTTCTATAAAAAATAGTATATTGATTTTTTGCTAAATTAACTTCCCATTTCTCTAACTATAAGTAACTTGTTATTTAAATTAGTCATATAATAATATAGCTTATATCAATTATTCACCTTTAAACAAACATATTCATAAATTAAAATGTATGAAACTTTATATATTATTTCAAGGGAGGTTTACTATGAGAGAATTGTCATTATCATATGCAGATGCCAACTCTGGCAATAATGCTAGTACTATAGGTTGGATTAATTTTGGTAATATTTTTTAAATCCTGGTGAAATCTTGACAGGATTGTATGTAAGACTTTTTGATGGGTCTATCTTATCATTTGATTTGAAAAATGATTCTAATACTGATACTGGATTTGCCTTAAGATCTACTTCAGTTCCAGTAACATCAGATAGTAATTTTGGAGTATTGGGTTATACAAATATTTCTGGAAATATTGCACTAATAAAAACACCTTTACCTACTAGTGTAGAAGGTGAATACTCCGCTTTATTTACATTATCAAATATATCATATTTAAGTTCTTCCGGTACTCCTATCTCTAGGTTTACATTAAATGTTGTAGATTTATATAATTTAAATTCATCTGAGGATCCAAGCGGGGACTCCCAACAATATATTACTAATAGATATTCGTCTACATCAGCAAATACTACCTTCAAGTTTTCATACATAATAGCATGATTAGTTGATACAAATGTTAATGGTGTAGAAATAATTTCATCTCCATCATTCCATTTATTTTGTATTTTAAAAACCTTAACTGCCAAATGAAGAGCTGCTGTATCAGAATTTAGAAAATGAGCATTGTTTAGCCCTGTATATGCCTTCCACTTCTCTTCAAATTCAACTGTTTTATATCCTATTCCTGTCCATCCCTTTTCAAGACATTCTTTAATTTCATCTAAACATTCATCTATTCTAAAGGTAGGAACAAATAATTGTATTGCCATATCTACTCCTTATTTTTACTCATTAGAAATATTACATTTAATATCATTTTATGCTAATATTTTTGTATAGTTCCCAATAATCAAAAAACTTCGTCCTAAAATATAGGACGAAGTATATCTATAAATAGTTATATATCTTTATTATAAATTTATTTATCTAAAACATATCCATAAGCTCTTACTTTACCATCTCCCTTTTCAAGATAAACACCTTGAATTTCTGGTGCAAATCCTGGGAATCTATTAATTCCCTCCTCTAAAATTGAAAAATACTTTTGAGCTACAGTATTCCATCTTTCACCCGGTACTACACAAAATACCCCTGGTGGATAAGGAAGAGCTCCTTCTAATGCAATTTCTCCAACTATATCGCTTAGGGGAACTAACTTAGCATTATTTCTCTTAAGCTCAACATTAGCTTCATTAGGATTCATAACATACTCTGGAAGTGAATCTCTTCTAAATAGTAACTTTTGATAAGTCTTTGCATCATTCTCCTTATAAAAATCATGCATTTCTTGACATAATCTTCTTATTGTATATCCATTGTATCTTTCTTCATTTTTAGCATAAAGCTTAGGTAATACTTCACTTAATGGAGCATCTTCCTCTATAAGCTTTTCAAATCTTACAAGATGATCTACAAGCCCTTTCATTTTTGAAGTACTTTCTGCTGGCGTTAATAAGAATAATATAGAATTTAAATCATTCTTTTCTGGTACAACTCTATGATCTCTTAAATAATTTGCTAAAATAGTTGCTGGAATTCCAAAATCCTCATATTCACCAGTTTCTACATTTATTCCTGGAGTTGTTAACATAAATTTATTAGGATCTACAAAATATTGATTTTCTCCATATCCTTCAAATGAATGCCACTTTTCTCCTGGATAGAACTTAAAGAATTCAATATTATTAGCTATTTCTTCTGTATCATAATCTTGCCATGGTTTTCCCTTAACTACTGGTGGAATAAATGGCTTTAATAATGTACATCTTTCTAAAACATCTTTTCTAGCTTCAACTCCAACCTTTATACAATCAGCCCAAAGTTTCTTTCCAGCTTCTCCATCTTGCATTCTTGCATTAACATCTAAAGCTGCAAATAATGGATAGAATGGACTTGTTGAAGCATATAACATATAAGCATTATTAAAACGCTTATGATCTACATAACGCTTTTGTCCTCTAAGATGGCTATCCTTTTTATGAATTTGAGATGTTTGTGAAAATCCTGCTTGTTGCTTATGTATAGATTGTGTAACTAATATTCCTGGATCATCTGGTTTTAAATCTAATAATAATGGAGAACAATCTCTCATCATTGGTATAAATTGTTCATATCCAACCCAAGCTGAATCAAATAAAATATAATCGCATAGATGTCCTATTTTATCAACAACTTGTCTTGCATTATATATAGTTCCATCGTAAGTACCAAGCTGGATAACAGCCAATCTAAAAGGTCTTTTTTCTTTAGCTTTTTCACTATCAACCTTAGCTGCTTCACTTCTTAAATAATCTTCATTAAAACAATGAGCATCTATTCCACCAATAAATCCAAATGGATTACGTGAAGTTTCTAAATATACAGGTTTACCTGCACTTGAAACTAAAGCTGAATTATATATTGATTTATGATTATTTCTATCAAATAAAACTAAATCTCCAGGAGAAACTATAGCATTTATAACTACAGAATTAGATGTACTTGTTCCATTCATTACAAAATATGTTTTATCAGCATTATATACTTTAGCTGCATAAGCTTGAGCTGACATTGCTGGGCCTTCATGTATTAATAAATCTCCTAAATCAACATCTGCATTACATATATCTGATTTAAATATATTCTCTCCAAAGAATTCATACATGGCTCTTCCAGCTGGGTGTTTAACAAAATATTGCCCACCTTGATGGCCTGGACATGCAAATTGTAAATTTCCTCTTCTTGAATATTCACTTAAAACATCAAAGAATGGTGGTAACATTTCTTCTTCATATTTATCAGCAGCTGAATTTAATTCTTTACTAAATGTTTCTTCATCTAATTCACCAATATTTATTATCTTATCTACCTTGTTCTTAATATCATTACTAATATTATTAGTTTCAGCTAAAACAAATATTGATATTCCAAACCTTGTATCATATATGTCATTTATACTTTCTATATCACATTCATTAACTACAGCTGCTGCTACATCAGTATAATCTGTTGTACCAACTTCTACAGTTTCTCTATCTGTGAAAAAGTAATTTCTAGTTCTTTCAGTACAAGCAATCTTTAATGATTTCATGCCTTTTCCCCCTATCTTTTTAGTCTATATATCTATAATTTACATAATTAATAAAATATATTATAAATATATCTTATTAATTAATATCCTAATTATATAGTTAGCTTATTTTAATGTAAATGATATAATAATAATAATAGTAAAAAAAGTTCATATTAATTCTATAAAAATATTACCTTTATAAATAAAAATAGATAGATGATTTCTTAAACTACTCCTGTAAATTATAAAAGAATAGTTAAAATCATCTATCTATTTTATATTAATTATTCACATACTGTCTTTTTATCTTTTTAGATGTTGTCTTATCAAATTCAGTCTCTCTTATACTAACTTTACTAATTCTTTTGTAGCTTGGTAATTCAGAGTTATATACATCAATAATATTTTGAATTTCCTCCTCAATATTTTTAACTTTTCTTTTACTTAAATAATCGTAATCTGGAAATATTTCAGCTTTAATCACATTTTTATCTTCACTAACAACTATCTCTTTTACCATTCTATTAATTGATAATCCATTTTCAAGTTCTTCAGGAGATACATTTTCGCCGTTAGATAAAATTATAAGATTTTTTCTTCTACCAGTTATATATAGATAATTTTCTTCATCTATATACCCCAAATCTCCTGTTTTTAGATATCCATTAACTAATGTTTCTTCTGTCTCCTTAGGCATTTTATAATATCCCATCATAACACTAGGTCCTTTAACGCAAATTTCACCATCTACAACTTTAACCTCACAACTGGATATTAATTGTCCTACAGATTCTCTCTTTACTTTTCCTGGTAAATTTGTACTTATTACCGGTGAGCACTCAGTCATACCATAACCTTGTATTATATCTATCCCAAATTCCTTAAATCCATCAATATACTTTGGATTTAAATATGCACCACCACTATAAATAGTTTTTAAATTTCCTCCTAAAGCTGCTTTTGCAACAAGCTTTTTAGGTAGCATAACACTTGAATCAATAAGCTTATTATATAAACCCTCTATTACCATTGGTACAAGGCACATAACTTCTGGCTTAAACAACTTCAAATTTTTAGAAAATCTTATTACTGAATCATTTATACAAATGCAAAGACCACAGTATATTCCCTTTAAAATATCCATTGTAAAACAAAAAACATGATTTATAGGTAATACTGTCATAGAAACTGTTCCTGGCTTAAGCTTCATATCAAAAGCAGTTGCATTATCAGCAAGATTTTTATGATTAAGCATTACGCCTTTACTTTTCCCCGTAGTTCCTGAGGTAAATATTATTGTACTAAGCTTTTCATTATCAATATCTCCTTCAAAGTTTCCTCTGTTAGCAGCCATTAATTCATTTAATGATAAAGTAAAATCAGTATGAAGTTTTTCTGACATTGAGATTATATACTTTACTTTAGGACACTTTTCTTTAATTACATTAGCTACATCAACTCTATTATTATCATATATCAATATTTCAGAATCTGATCTTTCTATAAGCTCACATACATCATTTACTGGCAACTTATCATCTATAGGAACAATTACCCCTCCTGAGTTTACAACTCCAAAATAACTAACAATCCAGGCGTAAGAAGTAGATCCTATTATTGCTACATGCTTACCTAACATATTTAATGATTTTAATCCGTTGCTTACTGTTTCACTATCATTTTTTAAATCATTATAGCTTCTTGTTTCTACTTGATTTTTGCTTATTTTATATTTAAATGCTACACTATCACCATAATTTTCCGCTGCATAATTAATTATGTCTTTCATATTTTTAATATTATTCATAATTATCCTCCCAAGCTACAGATATTATATATTCTTTATCATCTATCTTTATTTTTTCTTGGTTAAAACTAAATCCATTTAAATTACAACTTATATTTTCTTCTCTTTTATTATTACTTAGAATCTTATCATTTATATAAAACTCTATATTTTTCATTCCATAAGATAAGCCAAATCCCTTAACCTTTAATAAAGCTTCTTTTAACGTCCATATTCTAAAAAAATACTCTTCTTTATTATTTAAAGATACTAATTTTGATAATTCTAATTCTGTTAAGGATTTTTTCACTACAAACTTATTAACTTCTTTTATATCTTCAATATCGATACCCACATTTCTTTTACTTATTATACAAACAACAATATTATTACAATGACTAATACTAAAATAAAAAGGACTATTTTCTAAATAAGGCTTTCCCCTCAAGCCATATTTATATTTCAAGTCCTCTTTCTTAAAATGAAACCTTTTTATTAACTTTTCTTCTAACAAACTAAAAGCAGCCTCATGAAGTTCTTTATTCTGTTCTGATTTTGAGATATTTTTATCTATGAAAATTTTTTTATACCAGTACATTTTCTTCAGTAAAATTACTTATATAATCTAATAAATCTGCAATTGAAACAAGTTTAAGCACTTCTTTTTCATCCACTTCTAAATCAAACTCTTCTTCTATTTCACCAATAATACTCATAAGCTCATAAGAATTTAACCCTAAATCTTCAGCTAATCTTGTTTCTAATGTAACTTCTTCCAAGTTTGTATCTATATATTTACTTAATATTTTTTTTATCTTATCAAATACCATAATACCCCCTAAAATTAAACACTTTCTATTATTTCACCAACACTCTTATATGGATTATTAATGCCTTCAAACAATATTTTACAGATATAATAATACATATACTCTAATTTCTCTGGTGTAACTTTTCCTGTTTTATACTCAAAATTAAAGCTTAATCCATTATCATTAGCTCTATGCATTACTGTCAAATACAATGTATGAGCACAAGCCCCATTTGAATACCACTTAGTTTTATAATCAATCTTACTTAAATCTACAGTTTGTCCTGACTTCAGTTTTGCATCTTTCATAGTTAATGGTTGATATGTTAAACTAAATGGCTCATAAGTTTGCCCAGGTTGATTATTATAAAATTTAGTTCTATATGTTAAATAATCAACAGGATTAAAATTAGCATGACGGAATAAATTATTTTGAGCTTCCCTTATTTTTTCTATACCATCCATAAAAGTTTCATTTTTATTAACAATAGTTCTACAAGGGAAACAATGAATTCTTGTACCTCCACTTCTCTTTTCAGCTATTGTAGCTCTTCTTGCAATTGAACTCATTATTGAAACATCATCTTGATAATTAAACTTTTGAAGGTATGTTCTAATTCCCATTATTAGTAAGCAAACCATAGGAACTTTATTTTTTTCACAGAACTCTAATAATCTATGTGATGGATACTCCTCTAAATTAAATACTGTAATATTGGCATCAACATCATTACTAACATTAGTAACATTTCTTATATTATCATTACCTCTTTTACGCCTTTCTTCTAATAATCTTTCTATTCCATTAATATCATTATAAATAGGTTCTGATTCTTCAATTAAGTTTTTAAAAAATTGTATATCTCTTTCCTTAGCCTTTGAATTTGCTTCATACTCTAAATCTTTTTCTAACTGCTTTATATATGAATACATTTCTTTTGGATACTCTACACCTTCATATCTCTTATTACAGTAAATTTCAATTATATCTCTGAAAAATACTATTATAGATTGTGCATCCATAGTCATATGATCAACTAATAAATAAATACCTTTATAGTTATCTGGAGTAACAATCATTACTACTCTATTTAGCGGCGAATCTTCTCTTTCAAATGGTGTTTCTGTCCATTCTCTCATTTTTGCTTCCGCATCTTCCATTCTCCAATTAGAGAAATCAAAAAACTCAATATCCCTTTCTTCTCTATCCGCTACATATTGCATTACATTACCTTCTGAATCTGTAATAAGTCTAAGTCTCATAGACTCACATCTTGAATAAGCTTCATATATTGCCTCTTTTAAAATGTTAAAGTCAATATCTTCTTTTATAGTTAAACTTGTACCTATATTTAATACTTGCTTTTTAGGACAATATTTTAACGTGTAAAAGTGTAGTTTTTGAGCTGCTGTTAATGGATATAATTTTTTATTGTTAACTTCATTAAACATTAATTTTCACTTCCTTATCACACAGATATCTTTTTATAAAATCATCAACTTTTTTTTCATACTCTTGTTGCTCCTTATAGTAAGCTTCAGCATGACCTGCTCCCTTTACTATAAATATGGCCTTTGGCGATGCACAATTTTCATATATTCTTTCACTCATACTACAAGGTACAAATGTATCATTATCTCCATGTATCAATAATATTGGTACTTTTGCCTTCTTAACTTCTTCAGCTGCATTACATTGATCTAAGGTATATCCAGCTAACCTTTTAGTCATTCTGCTGGCTATATTAATAATAGGAAATGGTGGTATATGATACATACTTTTTAAAACATCACTAAATACCTCTGCTGGCGAAGTAAATGCACAATCAGAAACTATACCTTTTACATTAGTAGGAAGATCTAAACCTGATGCCATTAATACTGTTGCTCCTCCCATAGATGTACCGTGCAATAATATCTCACAATCATCACCAAATAACTCAATAACATATTTAATCCAATTCATAAGATCATTTCTATCTAAACATCCAAATCCAATATACTTACCTTCGCTTGCGCCATGCGCTCTAGCATCTATCATGAGAATGTTAAAATCCCTCTCTAAATAAAATCTAGATATTGCAGCATAATCACTTATCCCCGCAGTACTTGAATACCCATGCAAACAAATAACTATTTTTTTAGAATTTTCTTTAGGAAATAATATACCATGTAGTTTTAAGTTATCATCAGATTTTATATAAAGATCTTCATGCTCTTGTTTTATAAGCCAATCCTTTTTCTTCTTGATTTCAGGAATATATTTAACCCAATCTGTTCCTGACATCTTTTTAGTTCTTTCAACATCAGCCCTTCCCCTTATTAAAGTTCTTTTTAATAAATATGAGGCTATTGTTACTTCTGTTGCTGCTAAACATACTATTCCACCAATTATTAATTTTTTACTCAATTTACACCTCTCAATTAGTGAAGTTTTGGCCAAAATTTACTTATATTTTTTATTAATTTGAAACATATTTTCATCATCTAATATATCTGCTACAGCATAATCATATTGTCTTAACTTTTGTGTTGCCATTTCTAAACTATTTATTGTATCTCTAATCTTCTTCTTTATATACTCTCTATATTTACACATTAACTCTCTTCTTTCAGCTATAGTTTCATCGCCCTTTAAATATAAATCGATATATTCCTTTATATTGGAAATTGGCATATCAATATCTCTAAGATTTATAAGCATTCTGATCCACTCTAAATCCTCTTCAGTATATTTTCTCACACCATTTTCATCTTTTCTAACAAATGGTGTTAATCCTTCTTTGTCATAATATCTAAGAGTATATATTGAAATATTAAGTTTTTTTGATGCATCTTTTATTAAATATTCCATTTTATTCCCCCTGTAAATTTATTATAAATGCTAGAGTGCACTCTATGTCAAACACTACATTACGACACTATATACTTAGAAAATTTTAAATTTTTCATATTTACCTAAAAATATACAAAATATTTATTGCAATTTTGTCATCTAAACCTTTACTTGGTTAATTAAATATTTTTAAAATTTTAAAATTTATTTTTAATCGTATATAAGAAGAAGATTATAAGTGTAAAATTCATAAAATGATTAAAGGACAAGCAAACGCTCATCCTTTTTATATAATCATACTGCATTAATATTCCTATTGGTTTGTCATCATTATAAATAGCATGTACTTTGCTATTATATTCCCTATATGCAAATGCTCTTGCCAGTATTGTATTATTAGAAGGAACAAATTTTTCTTGTTCTTCTTTAACTCTCAACTTATTAAAAATACGCCAATTATCAGGATTAATAGAAGAAAAATAAACAGCCATAAATACCCCCATAAAATAAGCTTAATACTAAATTTAATATTATCTTATCACTCCTTACCTCAAATTTCCATAAAACTCTACATTCGTGAACTTTAAATTAATTACTAAAACTTGAATTTGATATAGCTTATCTTTACCTTCTATTATTTATTGTCAGTTTTCTTTTGAAACTCTTCATTATCAATTATAAAACGCTCATGTATTCCTTCACCAATTTTTCCACCTTCATCGAAGGCTTCAACTTTGAATACAAGTCTTCTTCTATCTACTTCAATTAACTCACTTTTCGCAGTTACTTCCATTCCCATAGGTGTACTAGATAGATGTTTTACATTCATAAGTGTCCCAACACTACCTTTCCCCTCTTCTAATTCATTTTGAATACTTTTATAAGCAGCTTCTTCCATAAGTGCAACCATAGAAGGTGTTGCATATACATTTAATTCTCCACTTCTTAAAGTCTTTGCAATATTGTTTTCATTTACAGTATCCTTAGCTTCACCAATTATTCCTATATTAATCATTTTATTTCCTCCTACTGCTATAAAATAATTTTATCTATAGTTATATTTTAAAATTTTTCCTAAGTTCCTTTATTTTTTATATTATAATAATTTTTTCAAAACTGATCTATAATATGATCATACATAGACATAATCCATTGAATTATATCATTATAATCTGTACCTTTAACCTCTAATATTTCTTTAGCGTATGGCCTAAAAATATCTTCAAGAAATTCTTTTTTTAAATTTCCTGCGAAAGGTTTATCTACTAATTCACTTTTTAATTGCCTTACAATATATTTTAATATATCTTCTGAGTTTCCATAAACAGTTACATACTGTAAATTGTTATTAAACTTAACACTAGAAAATAGACTTAATCCATTATCATATAATCTATACAACTTTACATATGAATTAATTTTATAAAATCCAAAGTTAGTAAGATTTCTATCCATTTGTCTAGTTAATATATCAAATAAAAACATTCTTAAAAAGTCAATTCTTACTCTTTTATCAATATCTTTAAGTACTAAATTTTTATATATTACTTCAATATTCCTACTATCCGTATTTAAGAAAGCATCTGCATGAATCAAATCTATATTTTCATCTATAAAAGATAAACTCAATCCATTTCCAAGATATTTTGCTTCTGCACAATTTACTCCTAAACTTCTAGCAATTAAATAACAAAGTTCCTCAGCTATTCCATCATATGTATTATGTTGAAGTGAATGTTTTAAGATAGCTAAATTACCATTAACTCTTACGATAGATTTTTCACATGCACCTATAAGATTTATATTATTATAACTTTTATTTATATTTAAATATTTTTTATATAAATCAACTTCAGGTATTTCTTTATCTATTGTTAATAATAAATCCCATGGGCTATTATCAAACTCATTTTCTGATATCCATAGTCTATCTTTAACATTCATTCCTTTTGTCTTTAAGAATAATTCCCAATACCACATAGAACCACTATCATCAATATTAAGTGATTTTAATATTTTATTTAACCCAACTTGTGCATTAGGTCTAACTCTATCTTTAATCCATTCTATTAATTCATTTCCAACAATAGTATTCTTAATATGTTTATCAAAGAATAAATCAGGTCTTAATATTTCTAATTGCTTTGGTATATTACTTTCTACTGTTAATAATCCAACAGTTATATCATGATATTTCAAATATAGTATTTTTTCCTTCACCTAATACACCTCAAACTTTTTCAATCATTAATTTCATTTACCTATATTATATCATATACTTAACTAATTTATATAAAGCTTGTTGTTAAATCAATTTCTATTATAACACCCTTAAAAACTTCAAGCATTTCGCCTTCAGTAGCACATTCAATAACCAGTTAATTACCTTATATATTATCTATATAGAATTAATTTATTTTGCGTATTTTATTAGATTCCCTAAATACAAAAATTCCCCAAGACCTAGTCTTGGAGAACATAAAACACACTTTAATATTTAATTATATTAAGCCTATTTATTTATTCTATTACGAAATGCGCACTTAAATTCTAAATTCAATCTTCGCTTCACTTGATTTCATTAAGAATTTAATGCCTCTTCGTAAGTCTAACAACTGTCTCAGCATGCGGAGTATTTGGGAACATGTCTTTAACTGTACTCTTATCAACTTTATATCCATTAGCTAATAATACATCTAAGTTTTCAACCATTGTCTTAGGATTACATGAAACATAAATTATTTCAGGTGCATTAAATCTAATTACATAATCTAAAGCCTTTGGTGAAACACCGCTTCTTGGTGGATCTAAGATGATTATATCTGGCTTATCCTTAACTTTCTTAATAGTTTCGGCAACATCTCCAGCTATAAACTCACAGTTATTTAATCCATTAAGCTTAGCATTTTCTTTTGCAGCTTCAACAGCTTCTTCAATAAGCTCAAGTCCAACAACCTTCTTAGCATTAGGTGCTGCTATTTGACCAATTGTACCTGTTCCACAATAAAGGTCAAATACAACTTTGTTTTCACCATCACCCATAAAATCTCTAACTACACTATAAAGAGATTCAGCTCCCTTAGAGTTAGTTTGGAAGAATGAAAATGGTGATATCTTAAATTTAAGACCAAGTAAAGTTTCAACTATGTAATCTCTTCCAAATAATACATTAACCTTTTCTGGTACAACTGCATCAGATAAAGAGTTATTTTCAGTATGTAGTACAGATACTAATTCACCTTTATAGTTTTGAGCTTTAAGCAATTCAGTATATTCAGTTAAATCAAAATCAATTTGAGTTGTAGTTACTAAGTTAACCATAAGCTCACCAGTATTAGTAGCTTTTCTAATAACTAAATGTCTTAAATAACCTTCTCTTCTCATTACTCTATAATAAGGTAATCCAGTTTTTCTAAAGTAATCTACAGTTGTTTTAAGAACAGTTCTAAAATCTTCATCAACTATCATACAACTATCTACTGTTAATACACCAAAAGATTTTCCTTTCATGTGCATTCCTAAAGTAAGCTCTCCACCTTTTTCTAAGTCTCCAAAAGTGAATTCCATCTTATTTCTATATTCCCAACAATTTTCACTACCTTTTACTCCAAGGTACATTCCCATAGGTAAGTCCTTTTCTTCAAAAAGTTCACAAATTTCATCACTTAATAATTCTAATTGCTTTTCATAAGTTAAATTTTGAGAACTACATCCTCCACATACTCCAAAATGAGGACATGGTGCTTCTATTTCATATCCAGCTTTTTCAATAACCTCTACAAGCTTAGCCTCAGCATATCCTTCTCTATTTTTCTTAACTGTAGCTTTTACTGTTTGCCCAGGGAAAGCACCTTTCACATAAACCTTTTTTCCCTCACATTCTGAAATCCCTGTTGAAGGAAACTTTATACCGTCTATTTTTAATGTTAACTGACTTCCTCTTTTCATCTTACGCTCCAATCTAAAAAATTAATTATTCATTATTTGCTAATTATATTTTTTCTCTAAAATTATAAATTAAAAGTAGGTTTGTAAAAACTTCTAGCTTTTAGCTTCTAACTAATAGTATTATACATTAAAACAAAAATAAAAACACCTCTATAAATTATTATAAAGGTGTCTTATAAAATTATCTAAAGATGAATTTTTTTCCTAAAGTCTTTCCATGTAAAAATTCTTGTAAAAGTGGATAGTATAGTATATTACTTATTACATAAATAATCATAAATACTTCTTCTCTTAAAGCTACTCTATATCCAAAAACTCTTAAAGCTAAATCAAATATTCCAAATATTATTAACGCTAAACCTATAGCAAATATTTGATCTAAAATTCCGCTTAAAACGACTTTTGTATAGTGAAGTAGTTTACCATCAGTCTTTATTTCTTCATCCCTTATAAATTCTCTAGCTTCTGCCGATTCCTCTTCAGCTAAATATACTTCTGCCTCTTCTAAAAGATCCGGTGATATGAAATCATCATTGTTTTCAATTTGATTAGCTTTGTTATCTAGCTTTTCTTCATTGTTATCTACCATTTCTACCTCCATAGAATTTATATTTATATAATTAAAGCTTATTATTTACTTAAAGTTATATACTCTACTTTCTAATTTATAAAGTAAAAAGTCCTCTGTAATTGTTATTGTTTCTTTTAAGCCATCAACATTATTTGTTATGGTTTGTATACTCTCACCTGTACCATTTTTAATTACATCATATATTTCTTTGTCTAATTCAGTATAATCTCTTTCATAATCCCCAGTAAATGCTTGTGAAAAAGATGATAATGATAAATTTTCAAACTCAAATTTTCCTGTTTCTAATATAGTTTTTTTATCTAACTTATACCCTAATTTCATTTCTAATTTTCCAGTAGCTAAATCTGAACCATATTGTTTAAAACCAAAATATAAACTTTCTAATCTTTCTGCATCTGGAATATCAAAATATATATAAGTATCATTAACTGATTGGCCATTTTCTTCTTTTATTTCATCTTCTGTAATATCATAATCTAATGAATATCCTTTAGCTGTTGACTCTACACTTGCTAATGATTTATTATATAATTCTTTAACTTGTTCCCTAGTATAATCTTCTGACCATGTTCCTGGAAGTATATCTACATTTTCAACTGTTGTCTTTTGATTTTTCTTTCCTGTCTTTGCCTCATCGTTGTTACTTGAGCATCCTACTGCACTAATGGCTAACATTGCAACTAATGCTAAAGATATTGCTTTTTTCTTCATGTTCTTACCCCCTACATCACTATTTAAATTAATAATATGTTTTCCTAAATCCTATTAATTATAACATTAATCTCCTATATTTTAAAAGCATTTGATAACATATTTATGTAAAATTCACATTATAATCTACAATTTAATACTATCCTTTATTTTTTCAAAAGTTTTTTCTCCTATTCCATCAACATTCTTTAATTCCTCAATAGATTTGAATCCATTATTTTTTTCTCTATATGAAATTATAGAATTAGCTTTTACTTCTCCTATTCCAGGAATTTCTTTTAACTTACTTAAATCAGAGTCATTTATACTGATCTTTCCATCATCACTTTCTTCATTTATTTCTTTATCTTCCGTTGCATATTCCTCTTCTATATTAAGATCATTTATATTTCTAATTATTATTAATTCGTGATTTTTTATTTCTTTAGCTCTATTTATATTTGAAATATCTGCGTCTTGTGTTAATCCTCCTGCTGCTTCAATTAAATCTTTAATTATACTTCCTTCATTTAAAGTATAAACATCTGGATTCATTACTTCCCCTTTAATTTCAACTACTATTGTATTATTAGAAACTGTTTCTAAAGTAGTATCCGCTACCTTATTTTCAATAGTCAGATTATTATTTTCTTCCTGAAAATTTTGTAAATAATCTGTATTCATATTTTCTTCCTCAGTACTAATACTATCTTCATCTATAAAAATATTTTGCATATATTCATCTTTAAAAACATTATTTCTATTCTTTCCATATGTTAATAATGATACACTTACTGTTATAAATAAGAATATCATTATTCCTATTACTTTTTTATTTTTTAATTTTTTCATTATATTACCTCCTTATATACTTAGTTAGTGTAAAGTTTTTTACACTACTTTTCTTTTAAATTCTTTATATATCAAGG
>UQQU01000059.1 GCA_900543325.1 uncultured Clostridium sp.
GATGATTTTGGAGGAGTAAAATCAAATTCAGAAAAACTTATATGGAAAAACTTAAGTATTTTTGCTTAATGATAATATTTTTTCTAATCAAAATTATTAGTTAATATACAATTTTAATATATTGCGATTTAAAAGGATGTCAACATTTGACATCCTTTATGTTATACCTATTTCCTCATTATTTTAACGCTTCTGCTAATTTCAAAAGTTATCTTCTACTCTTTATACTTCTTTTTTTATTAATTCAAATATAGTCTTACCTTCTTCAATACAACGTCTAGCAATTCTTTCCCTAGTTGTAAAGAAACTATATATAAAAGAAATAAATTTATAGTATAAAAATATAATTATTAATTCAATGCCTAAATCTACTAGATACTCCAATTTAAACTCATTAAATATATTAACTACTGTTTCAGTTAACATAGCAATTAAAAAAGCTACAAAAATAAAAATATATACACCTTTAGTAATTAAACTATATACTTTTGAACCTTCTTTTTTAAATTTATTAATAAACTCATCTTCACTTATAGGTTCTTTTCCTTTTTTAATTCTTTTATCATTTCTATTATAAAAATCTTTAACTATATTTTCTACTACCTGATCTTCTACTATATTAGTAAGTTCTATCTTTTCAACCTTTTGCTCTTTCTTAAATAATCTCTCTTTATTCACTATCTTTTTACCATACTTATAAAGATAAAACACCAGTAAATATGACATAGATATCGCTACTAACATCCAGTTTTTTATTTCAAATTTAATTAAATCACCTATAAAAACCGATACAACTACTGTAAACAATAAACATCCTAATAAAACAAGGATTATAACTCCAACACCTATTTTTTTAACTTTAAATATCTTTTTTCTAACAACTCTACTAACTATCTCTGTTAATATATATCCAATAGTAAAAGAGCATATAGCTACTAGAATAGTATCATCGGTGCTTGTCCAGATATTTTGTTTTCCAATATTAATTAATATAGATATTACAGCAAAAAATAGTACTATCCACATTAATCTCTTTAAAGAATTAAATAGATCTAAAAATGGTGGTTTAGCTAAAGATTTGCTAAATAACTGATTACAGAAACTCTCTATATCATCGCCAACTACTTTACTAGGACTAACCCCCTCCTGCTGTGCTTCTAATAACATATCTAAAACCTGCATCATAATTTCTTCACGTTTTTCTTCTATAGGTGAATTTTCCCCCACCATTGAAAATACCTCTATTTTATTAAAAGTATCTTTAAATTCATCCTATAACTTATCGGTATAAAGTGTATAAGTATTTTTTATCTTCATAATAATAACCCCTTCTATTCATCAAATATTATCCTTTGAGCAGACTCTGTTAGATGTCTATAACTTTTTTTAAACTCCTTAAACCAAACTTCCCCTTCTTCTGATATTGAATAATACTTCCTTGTAGGGCCTAAAGGAGATTTAGCTTTTCTACATACAACATACCCCTTCTTTTCTAAACGAATAAGCACAGAATATAACGTACCTTCCATTAAATTTGAAAATCCTTCTTTTTCTAAGCAAGATAAAATCTCATATCCATAAGTTTCACCTTTTTTAATTATGCTTAATACACACCCTTCTAAGACTCCCTTAAGTAATTGTGCTTCATCCATCTATATCCCTCCTAACTACTTAGTTATACTAAGTAGTAATTTAATTATACTATACCACCTAATATTTTCAAGTAATTTTTGTATTTTATTCTATTTTTATACATATTTATTTGTTAATGGATAAAAAACACTTACAAACTATGTTGTAAGTATAAAATTAATTAAAAATAATTATTAAAAAAACGTAAATAAAGCTTAAGAATTTTAACTCTTAAGCTTTATTTTTAAGTTACATCATTTACAGAAACCCCTTTACCTTTAAATACTATAACTAACTTTTTAATATTAGTTATACCTCTGCTTAAAAGTTCTGTCTCATATTTTTTATCTTCTATTTGCTTTTTACCTTCTTCTATTAATTGATCTATTGATTTTTTATTAGTTCTTCTGGCTTTTTTAAATTCTATAATAATTCCTAGTTTACTTATATCCTTTGGAATTACCATTACATCATATCTTCCATATCCTGATTCTCGATTAGATAAAACATAGTGTGTATTACTTAATGATACTAGCATACCTAAAACAAAGCTATGATATACTCTCTCTGGCTCTTCTCCTGAAACATCAAAATAACTTAATGACCTTTCTACATATTCTATAAATATTTCTTCAAATACTTCATAATCAAAATTAACTAAAGCCTTTAACATCTCACTATACTCTGCTGCAACATAGCTTTCACTAGCCCAATCTTCAACCATCTTTTCATACATAAATCTAACTTCTATATTAGGAATAGCTAAACTATAATAGATTCTATTATTTTCTCTTCGCTTACCAACTACCTTTAAGTAGCCTGATAATAATAAAAAGCTCCAAATATTATTTTCATTAGCCTCTACATCTGCCATAATAATATTTTCATCAATAGTAGTTTCTATAGTATTGCCTCTAAGTAATTCCTCAAAAGACTTCTTTAAGCCTTCGCTACCTTTAGCTAATATTGTTTTTATTATTTTATTTTCTGAAGTGTTTACCCAATATGGCATAAATTCATTACTCTTATTATCTAAATAACATAGTGTTGACCATGGATTATATATCACTGTATCTCCAAAAATATATCCATTATACCATCTTTTAAACTCATCTCTTTCTTCTATTACATTAAAATAATTTAATATCTTTTCAATTTCTTCCTCAGTAAAACCAAATTTATCACTATATTGTTCATTTAATATAGTACATACTTTTAAATTATTAAGCCCTGAAAAAATACTCTCTCTTGCTACTCTAAGTATTCCTGTTAATACTGCTTTTTCTAAATATATATTATCCTTTAGTGTATTTGAAAGAAAGTTTCTCATAAAAGCTATAGTTTCATCATAGATACCAGAAAAATAGCTATGTTGAATAGGAGTATCATACTCATCTATTAAAACTATAGCCTTTTCACCATAATATTCATATAAATACTTACATAAATTTTTTAAAGCCATTTCTAATTCTGCTTTTGTACCTCTTCTATTAATTATTTTATCAAAGTAATCTTTATCCACTTCAAAGATTAAAGCTTTATATAAGTAATAATGTTTTTTATATATTTCTGATACAAAAAAACTTAGTTTAGTTTGAAAATCTTGAAAGTTGTCATGTTTTTCATCTTTAAATGTTAAATATATTGTAGGATATAGCCCTTGCTTTTTCATTATATCTTCTTCTTTTTCTATAAGAAGGTTATTAAAAAGATATCTTCTATCTTCATCACATCTCTCAACAAAATATCTTATCATAGATAAATTTAAAGTCTTTCCAAAACGTCTTGGCCTTGGAATTAATACTATTTGAGCTGAGTCATCTAAAACTTCTTTTATTAATAAACTCTTATCAACAAAATACCTATTATCATCAATTAATGTTTTAAAATCACTATTACCTAAAGCTATTTTCTTCATCCTTCCACCTTCTTTCTTTGCAGCATGTCTATTCTCATTATTCTAGTTATTAGTATATCATATTTTCTACCCTCTAAACATGTTTGCTTATAAAGCCAGATAAATTAAAAGCCCAAGAGCCTTATGATATGCTCCCTTTATAGTAGACAGTTAAAATAATAAAAACTGATACTATAGAGGGAGCATATCACTTAACTCTTGAGCTTTTATATAACTACTTCAATTTTAATATCTTATCTAAATTAAATAGCTTTATAGAATTCTTATACATAATATTATCGTAGTCTTCTTTACTTATCATATCCTTTAAATTATTAAAATATTGTTGATATAACGATGGTTCCCCTTTAGGATTATGATGATAAGTATCAACTCCATCTATAGGATTATCGCTACCAAATAATATTTTTTCACTACCAAAAGTTTTTATTGCTTTTATAACACTTTCTATTGGTACCCATGCTGTATCACCATATAAATTAGGTAATTTAGCTATATAATTTATAGCATTTTCATTATCAGTTCCAAGCTCCATATGTCCCATTATAAAGTTAACCTTAGGATACTTTAAAGCCATATTATAAACTCTTTCTGGACTTGCTTCATCACATCCACCAGTATGTATAAGTACTGGAAGTTGAAGCTCTTCTGCTAAATCTAAATACTCATATAAATTATTTGAATCAAATGCTAAATGTGAATGATATGGATGCATCTTTATTCCGTATATAATATCTAAATTATCTACTATATATTGCTTAAACTCACCATTTAATCTTTCACTTTCTGGTTTAATCCAAGGCATTACCCCTATTTTATCTGGATATTTTCTTGCAAAGTCTATACTTCTTTTTAATGATTCCATCTGAGTATGTTGCATTTCTTTTGGAACCTCTTTAAAATTGTGATCATATCTTACAGATTCAGTATTTGAAACTATACTATAATCTATATTATATCTCTCCATAGATTCTAACACCATATCCTCTGTCATATCCCATCCTAACGCATAACCTATATGCACATGCATATCTATTCTCATTTTAACTCTCCCCTATCTATTACCTTATTAGTAAATGAATTCTTAATTCTCATTTACTAAGTCTATAACTTGTCCTGATTTTATAGCTTTTATATTACTACCTAAGATATTATTTAACAAATCAAATGCCTTTACTCCAGTACAATGACATGTATAGATTTTAATATTTTTCTCAAGTAACTTATTCCCTAACTCATTAATAAGACTTAACTTTTCAGTTTTCTTATTTATTGGATTATATAAATGCAACCCACCTATTATAAATTCTATTTTTAATCCAACTCTTTTTTCTATGTCTTGTAAAATATTAATTATTCCAGTATGAGAACAACCTGAAATTAGAATATTTTTACCATTATCATTTAATATTAGATGTTGTTCATGCTTAAAATTATCCAAAATAAATTTGTCATTATCTTTAATAAACAGATTGCTATTACCTTTTGGAAGTAATACATCTCCTGTAATATTTGATATTAATGTCATTTCTTCATCTATATGATACATTTCATCAGTTAATACTATTCTTTTGTTTTCTTTTAATTCTTGATTTAAACCTACATAAAATTTTGCATACTTTAAAAATAAAGCATAATAATTATCAAAAGCATATTTACTAATATAAATTTTTACCTTATCATTCTGCTTTAAAAATGCTTCTAAACCACCACCATGGTCTTTATGACCATGGGATATAATTACAGTATCAACATCTTTAATATTAATATTTAACTTCTTTGCATTTTTTATAAATGTATCATCTGGACCTAAATCAAATAAAATATTATGTTTTTCTGTTTTTAAATGAATACATAAACCAGGTTTATTTATATATTCTTTTGATATTCTTGAGTTTTCAACTAATGTAGTTATTACCATTTAACTTCCCCTTGTAATTCCAAAGCCCAATTGTATTTTATTGCATAAAATACATATTTATTATATCATATTATTGTAAACTATTTATATGTAGAGGAAAAGGAATTTTATAATTTTAAGCGACAAAATTTATAGACTTTAAAAGATCCTTTTAATAAAAAATAAACCTATAAATTTATATTCTATAAATTTACTTTTAAAAACTACCCCACAAATTGGAATTTGCATCATAGCGATGTCTTTATTTCAAAACCAAATTCATGAAGTACAAAATCATCGTCAATCACTTCATCATAAATTCCATCAACCTTTTCAAAACCGGTTTTCTTATAAAGATTTATTGCAGGATAATTTTTATCTACAACAAAAAGTCTTAAATATTCAGCACCCATTTCTCTTGAAAGTTCAATTGCTTTATTAAGCACAATACAACCAATTCCTTTTCTTAAGTAATTAAATCGTTTTTTATTATGTTCAAGTTAAAAAATGATACCATCACCCCTTCACAAGACTCAATATAACTAAATTGCGAAGCAATTTAGAGGTAAGAGTTAAGAGCTAAGAGTGAAAAGTTAAGGTTGAAACTGCTATGGCAGTTTCTTAAAATATATATTTTTTAAAACTCCCTAAGGAGTTTTTTCCATCACTCTTCAACCTTCACTCTTACTTATTCACTAAAAAGTGCTTCGCACTTTTAAAAATATGTGCTATATTGCTATTTACCAATTCTCTATTTTTCTTTATTATTTACATGGTTATAATGTAAATGCACCATTACTTACGATACGTTATTTTTAATTATAAAAATAGCCTTAGCCATTGAAATAACTTAGCTAAGACTACTTTTTGCATTTATTTATGATACGGTTCTCCGTAATTACTCTAAATAATTTTTTACCATTTTATTCTTATGTATATAATATATCCATTTATGGTATAATTCTAAAGTAATATTTAGAAAATCCGTAGTAGGATGGCTACGGTGGTTGTACGTTTTCCTACCTTAGGTTATTTGATGATTTTCATCTTAACTTAAGGGGGTGGTATTGAATATGTTACTTGCTTTATCATTTATAATAATTTTTTTATTAATCATTATAAATAAGGCTTTAGGCTCAAAATCTAAACTTCTAGAGTTTGAACTTAACATAAGTATTAAGTGTTTTAAATTATCTTTTAAAACAAATGAAAACAGCACTCCATCCAACCAAGACTAAGTGCTATTTCTAGAAAACTAATATTTTTAAATTCAATAGCCCTAAAACTTAAAACGTTCTAAGGATTGCTTAGTGTTACCAACACTAAGCTTTTCTTATTTATATTATATCAAATTTTTATAAAAAATAAACATAAATAATTTTTGTATATACTTTAATCATATATTATTAATATTTATATTTTTCATAAATTATCCCTTCTCTAAGTCCTATAGCACTTATAATATACTTTTCTGAATCAAAATACTTAAGTATTACTAAAATAGCTCCAAGAGGTGCTGCAAATATTTCAGCTCTCTTTTTTGATAACCCCTTAAAATTACTTCTTTCTTTTATAGGTAATTTTAAAAACTCAGCATATATTTTAGAAATCTCATCTCTTGTCATACTATAATTATGAAGTAATTCTTTAGGGTAATCTTCATTACCTTTAGATACTCTACCTATATGTTTTGCAATACCACCAATTCCAATTACATTTAAGTTATTATTTTTCTTCAACCATGATATTTCTTGCAATCTATCATAAATAAATTTATTAAGCTCAATCTCCATTTCCTTACTTTCAAGATTATTAAACATTTTAGTAAGAGGAATACTTCCTAGTGGTAAGCTTATTGTTTCTTTAAATTCCCCATTTTCCATAAGTGTGATTTCCATACTAGATCCACCTAAATCCAATAAAACAGCATTTTTCTCTAACATTGAATTTTTAATTGCTAAATATCCATACTTAGCCTCTTCCAGTCCAGATAAAATATTTACCTCTAATCCTAAATCCAATTTAATTTTATTGCATACATCATACTTATTTATAGATCTTCTAATAGCTTCTGTTGCAACAACATATATTTCTAAGACTTCATATCTTTTGCATATATCCTTAAATACTTTTAATACTTTAAGAAGTATATTTAATCCACTTTCACTTAAATAATCATCTTCTCTTAAATAACTACCTAATCTAATTGTCCTCTTTGCTTCATTTATTACTTTAAATGTTGAATCTCCCTTTATTCTATAAATTATTAATCTTACTGAATTAGATCCAATATCTATTATTGCTCTTCTCTCCACCTTACTCACCCCTTAATTAACATTTTAAACCTTTCCTCATCTGATATAAATTTTTTTTACTTTTATTAAATTTTATAATATTATATTTAATTTTATTTCTTATAAACAAAATTAAATATAAGTATATTAAAAATGATAGTTAAACGTTTCCTTATTATCTTTTTTAATAATAATTTAACTTTTTTTGTTAAATTATTATTTTTGTTTTTACTTTATTGACGTTTTATTATTACTTATCTATAATTACTAATATATTGTAATTTATAAATATTTTGTAAATTATATTTAATTTTTAAAAGGGGGCTTTTATAATGAACGGATTAACTATAGTAGGACTAGCAATATTAGTTTTAGCTATTGCTTATGTTACCTATGGAAGATATCTTGCTAAGACTTGGGGAATTGATCCAAATGCAAAAACACCTGCTTATACAAAGGAAGATGGCGAAGACTTTATTCCTACTCCAAAAGCTGTAGTATTTTCACATCAATTTTCATCAATTGCAGGGGCTGGACCTGTAACAGGACCAATTATAGCTGCAATGTTTGGTTGGGTACCAGTTTTATTATGGTTACTAATTGGCGGAATATTCTTTGGAGCAGTACATGATTTTGCTGCTTTATACGCATCTGTTAAAAATGAAGGTAAATCAATTGGAGGCTTAATTGAGCAATATATCGGAAAAACAGGAAGAAAATTTTTCTTTTTATTTGCTTGGATATTTACTTTACTAGTAATCGCAGCCTTTTCTGATATAGTTGCTAGCACATTTAATGGAATAGCAGAAGATGGGTCTTTACTTACACCAAATGCATCAGCTGCATCAATTTCAATGCTGTTTATAATAGTTGCAATGATTTTTGGAGTTTTTATTAAATATAAAAACCCAAGTCAAAGTTTACAATTTATAATCGGAGTTGTTCTTTTAGTAGCTATGCTAGCTGTAGGAATAGCATTTCCTCTATATTTTGATAAAACAACTTGGTTAATAGTAACTTTTGCTTATCTTTTCTTAGCATCAATTACTCCAATGTGGCTATTAATGCAACCAAGAGATTACTTAAGTACATTTTTGTTACTTGCAATGATTATTGGTGCTGTTTTAGGTGTTGTAGTAGCTAAACCTGAAATGAACCTACCTGCATTTGTAGGATTTGAAGTAGATGGAAAGTTCTTATTTCCAACATTATTTATAACAATTGCTTGTGGTGCCGTTTCTGGATTCCATAGTTTAGTTTCATCTGAAACTTCATCTAAACAAGTAAAAAATGAAAAAGATATGCTAAGTATAGGCTATGGTGCTATGCTTATTGAATCTTTATTAGGTGTAATTGCTCTTGTTGTAGTAGGTGCTGCTGCTGTTGGAGGAAAGATGCCTGAGGGAACTCCTTTTGCTATATTTTCAAGCAATGTTGCTGGTTTCTTAGGTCTTTTAGGAATTCCAGAACATATTGCTAATTGTATAATGACAATGTGTGTATCAGCATTAGCACTAACCTCTTTAGACTCTGTTGCACGTATTGGCCGTATGTCTCTTCAAGAATTATTTAAAGATGATTCTAAAGAAGCTACTGGAATTTCTAAATTAATGACAAATAAATATTTTGCAACAATTCTTACTTTAGCAATAGGACTTATCCTTTCACTTGGTGGATACAATAACGTTTGGCCATTATTCGGAGCAGCTAATCAATTATTATCTGCATTAGTATTAATTACTCTTGCTGTATTCTTAAAAAGTACTAAAAGAAAAGGCTTTATGTTATGGGCTCCTATGATTGTAATGTTATCTGTAACATTTACAGCATTAGTACAAGCTATTTTAGGTATTATTAAAAAAATAACTGTAGGTCAATTTGTATTTCTTACTGATGGATTACAATTAATATTTGCAATTCTACTAATATGTTTAGGATTTATGGTTGCAGTTTCTTGCTTTAAAAAATTATTTAAAAAAGATTCTAAAAATAATGTAGTTACAACTAATTAAAATAATTAAAAAGCGTGGAATCATTTATTTGATTCCACGCTTTTTACTATATTTATCTAATAGTATTTCTATTAATGATATATTAAACTGTTATACCAAAATGTTGTTAACAACATTTTGGTATAACATAATGCTAAGCTATTAAATAAATATAACCATCACTTATCTTATTTAACTATCTACTTCATTATTTATATAAAGGTTTATTTTTATCAAATCATTTTAACTTATAAATTTAAACATCAAAAATAAGCCATCATCAAAACTAACAATGGCCAACCTTATAATATATTTTTTATTATTCATTCTATAGAAATAATGCTGTCTTTCTATATTTTATATAGGTATAACTTTTGCTTTTATATTATTCCATGATAAATATGTGTTAATTTCTGCTTTTATATTAACTTTAAAATCAAATTTTTCTATTATAGATATATTCTTATCATACTCTATATTATTTCTATATTCAAAAGCTCTCCAATTCAAATAATTATCCAAATACTTACTTGCCACCCCATTAAATCTACCAAGCCATTTCTTAACTTTATTTGAATATAATATATCTATACTTGAAATTTCATTAATACTTACTTTTATTTTATTAATTTCATTAAAAGCTTTAGCAAAAGTTTTTAATCTGCCATCTATAAATCCAACAACATATGCTTTCCTATCAATTCTTGGAATAATATTGTCTCTTATATCAAAAAATCCAATAAAATTCCTAGCCGCAAATATTGGAAGAATATCTATAGAATCATTAATAGCATTAACTACTATAATATTATCCCTTTTTTCTCCATGATATTTTCTTGCACCTTTAAAATTTTCAGGTAAAACTAATTTTGTTAATTCAACATATGATCCTATTTTTTCAATATAATTTTTCTTACATAAATCATGTAAAAATCTATGTCTCCAAAAAAATGCTGTTACTAAAGTAATACCTATCTTTAGAGCACATTCTCTTAAAGATAATCCTTGAATAAAAACTTCAAAATATTTTTCCCACATCTTTTTAAATTTTTTAGAATATCTAAATGGATTATTTTTGTTATTGTTAAAAGTTTTTCCACACTCTTTATTTTTACATTTATATCTTTGAATACCATTATAAAAACCAAATTTAATAACATGACCTCCTTCACAATAAGGACATATATTTTCATGATTTTTTTCAAAAGTATCAATAGTATTTCTTATTTCTTTTATATCTTTATTATTAGATTTATTATTCATTAAAGTTTTATAGACATTGATCATAATTACATCACCAATTGTAATTATTGACCTGTATCTATAGTAATAAACAAAATCTACTTCTAATTTTTATTTTTTGTCGATTTACCAATCTAGCTTTTGTTCTATAATTTTATAAAAAATACTATTACCCAAAAGATTATTGAGTAATAGTATTTTTTATAACGTATAATCTGTAATATACAACATAATCAATTAATTTCTACTTATGCTGATTCACTAAACTTATCCATAATTAAAATCTTACTTCTATTAGCTTTTATCATAAGAATAACTGCTACTACTAAAGCAACAACCTCAGCTATTGGAAAAGCAAGCCATATTATATTTATTCCATTTGAAAATTTAGAGAATAACCAAGCAAGAGGTAATACAACAACACATAATCTTAAAAGTGAAACAACTAATGAACTTATTCCACATCCTAATGCTTGGAAAACACCTTGAATTGCAATGCTACATCCTGCAAATAAAAATCCTACTGAAATAATACGTATTGATAAAATACAAAGTCTTGCTGTTTCATCTGATAAATCAAATAAATTAACTAAAGGCACTGCAAAAATTTGAAGTCCTATAGTTCCAACAATCATTATAATACTAGTATATAAAATACCATATTTAATTCCCTCTTTTACTCTCTTATGGTCTTCCATTCCATAGTTAAAAGCTACAATTGGAGTAATTGCATCCCTTAAACCTAATGCTGCAAATAAGATAAATTGTTGTATCTTATAAAATATTCCGTATGCTGTTACTGCTGCCATAGATACTGCTCCAAATATAATATTTACTCCATATGTCATAAATGACATTAAAGCTTGCATTATAATAGCAGGAAGACCTACAACATATATTTCTTTAACTATTTTTTTATCTAACTTTAAATAAGCTATCCCATTTGATATTTCTTTATTCTTTATATTCCAAATATAAAAAAGCATATATAAATAATAATACCTAGTGATATACCATTTCCAGCAACTCTTGCTACTTTCTTAGGATCATTCTGTCCAAGTGTTTTTGAAAGTAATGCATTAACACCTACCCCTGTTCCTATTCCAAATGCTACAATAAGCATCTGTATTGGAAATGCTAGTGTAAGAGCATTTACAGCATACTCCCCTGCATGAACTATTCCTCCTGAGTCTGGTATTCTAGCTACAAATATACTATCAACTATATTATAGCAAGCTTGTAATACCATTGATAAAACTATTGGTATCCCCATACTAAGCATAACTTTTTGAACTGCTATTGTTCCCATTTTGTTCATTTTAATTTCTTTTTCCAAGTTTTCTCCTTTCATATAAGATAGCTTTTGCGGAAAACTATCACAACCCTATTAGTAATACTTTTTTCATTTTTAACGAAAAAAAGAAAGCGCAAATCCATCTGGATTTACGCTTTCTTACTACTCGACTAAATTTATTTTATACCATTTTCTAAAATTTGTCAAATACCCTTTTAAGTAATTAGTGGCGCAATTATGTTTACTGATATAATTGTTATTATTTTAATCCTTTAGAAACTGTATATTCTAACATTAATACAACTAATGCTAGAATCGATAATATAGGGTTAGGGAATCCTCCTAATTGTTGGAATGTAAAAAAGTCTGCTAAGAAAAATATCCATATTATAGCTGTAATAATGTGCAATATGACTCTTGGCCACTTTTTACTCATTAAATTCATAAAAGTACCCTTTGCCTTTATGTTATCCTCTTCTTTAATAACTTTTTTATTTTTTATACTACTAGCCTTTTTATTTACTGTTTTATTCTTACGTTTCTTACTTTTCGCCATTATAATGCCTCATTTCTCAGTTCATACTTTAATGAGTTAATTATATAATTTTTATAGGTATTTTAAAAGCCAAAAATATTCTCACTTATTAATACTGCCGAACCAACATAGATATATTAGAATGCTTTTATTCCATACTTTTTAAATATTCTACAAACTGTCGAGCAGTTCTACCTGAACGTCCTCCCCTTGACATAGCATGTTGTTCTGCTAACATATCAACATTTTCAATATCTTTAACTTTATACTCCTTAAGCAATCCATGTATAATCTCTAGATATTCCTTTTTATTTGGCTTTGAAAAACAAATAGACAATCCGAAACGATCTGATAATGAAATTTGCTCTTGGATTGTTTCATTTATATGAATATCGTCGCCTTCACGTTCTGAAAATGACTCTTGAACTAAATGACGTCTATTACTTGTTGCATAAATAACAACATTTGATGTTTTAGCTGTTACAGAACCTTCTAAAATTGCTTTTAATGCACCTATTTCCTCATTATTCTTTGCAAATGATAAATCATCAATAAATAAAATAAATTTTAATGGATTATTTGCAAGCTCTTCAATAAGTTTTGGAATTTCAAGTAAGTCACCTTTTCTAACTTCAATCATTCTTAAACCTTCATTAGCATATTCATTTACAATTGCCTTTACTGTAGATGATTTTCCAGTTCCAGCATCACCATATAAAAGAACATTAGCTGCTGGTTTTCCTTTTATAAATGCATATGTGTTATCTATAATCCTTTTTCTCTCTCCTTCATAACCAATATGACTTGATAGCCTAATATTATCAGGATATTTTACTGGAACAACTTTTCCTTTATCATAAGTAAACATTATATTATTTGAATAAATGCCATAGCCAACTGTAAATAACTTTTCCATTCTTTCTTCATACATTTTATTAAAATCATATTCTGTATTTATTGACCATTCTGCCATAAATCCATTATATTCAATTTCACTTCTTATATACTTTGATGTTATTGTGGCAATCTCCTGCAAAGTCTGCAATTCATGTTTTACACATTGTGCAAGCATATTAGAAATTATTTCTTTGCTAGCCAATTTACGAACATATATATTTTCATCAAATATAATAAGCTTCCATATATAATCAGAAAAATTTTCACTTTTTTCGAATAGCTTACGTGTAAAATTACTGTATTCTTCAACTTTTTTAATATCACTTTTTTCCTTAGTATCTATCATATTAAGAAATGCCTTCATAACATCATCCTCTAATACATTATTAAATACTACAAATGATTTAGCCTTCATATTTATTTGCTCTAATTTTTTCATATAATAACCCCCAATTTTTTCTTCTAATAACAAACTCGATTTAAATGTCCGTTATCTATTAAGAATACATCACCTATAAATGCTGTTGTATCTTCCGTACATATGATAGCCCCATCATCGCATATTCCATATAGTGGATATTTTTTAAAAAGCATAAGTAACTCATCGGTTATATTGTCTTTATCAAAATGAGGTTCAACTGAAAATTCAACTAATCCGAGTGCTCTATATATTTCCAATTCATTATGTCCGCAAGTTAGTGTACACACAGCAGTTTTTGTCATATTTATAGAACCAGCACTCATTCCAATAACCACACCTTTTTGTTCTCTTATACATGGTATCAGTCCATAAGATTTTAAATACTTAAACTGTGTAGGTGTATCTCCACCTGATAACCATACAATATCCGCATTTCTAACCATATCTTGTGCAGTTTCCTTTGACATTCTGGCATCTATAACCTTCACACTTTCAAAAGTTATTCCACAATCAGAAAACATCTTTAAAAAGTAATTACAATACCAATCCGTCTTTTCATATATGGTTTCAAATTCAGAAGCAACAAAAACAAATTTCATATTTTCTTTTATATATGTTCTCAATAGACTGCTAAAATCATCTGGAAATCCATTAGAAAATGTACTTGTCAGTATTTTAACCACAATATACCCTCCTTTTAAATCTCATTAATAGCGGCATAATTTTTATCCCCAATATAATACAATTGCTCATCTAATCCATTGATTAATTTAATTGTAATACTTCACCCAAATATAATTCTCTCAACATACCTTTAACTAAATTGGCTGATATTTGCGATGCCTTATCACAGTTTTTTTCAAATTCACCAATACCACTGTGACTTGAAGTATCAGTAATTGTTCTTATTGCAATAAATGGTATTTTATTAACATAACAAACGTGGGCAACACTTGCAGTTTCCATATCTACACTTAAGGGTGCATATTTAATATTAATAAGCTCTCGTCCTTCATCTTCTATAAATTTTTCACCTGTTATCATTCTTCCAAATACAATATTATAATTAGCATTAAAATTACTAATAGCTTTTTTTGCTAAATTTAAAAGCCTTTTATCAGCTTTAAAGTAAATAGAATCAAGCCATGGATGAAATTCAGTCAAAATCCCCTCATCAACATCATAATAAGCTACTTCATTAGAAATTACTGTATCAAAAATTTTAAGACTATCATCCATTCCACCTGCTGTTCCAGAGTTAATTATAATATTACATCCATAAGTATCTATTAATATTTGTGTTGCAATAGCTGCATTAACTTTGCATACACCTGTAAATAAGGTAACAATATCTATTCCTTCAATTTTTCCTTCATAAAATCTCAGCATTGCTTTTTCTGTTATTATATATTCATCTAACATATTTATAAAAGGAACTACTTCACTATCACCTGCACATAAAATCCCTATCCTCATTTTCATATTTAACCCTCCTCTAACCTTACCATTGCTCACAAAATAACAATTGGATTTTCTTGTTGATATTCACACTGTTCCTCCTCTTCAAATTCTCATTTATCACTCTCTGTACCATAGAATTCTTAATCTACTCACTAAAGTTTAGCTATATTATAATCTTTTGATTTTCTCAATCTTAATACCCTTGAATAGTTACAATGGTTTTCTGCTACTACATCCATACTATGACTCTTAAAATAACTATACAGATCTTTATTGACAAATCTCTTAAAAGTCTTCGGTTCCAATAACTCTATAGGTAAAAATGCTATCTTTCGAAAAAAGTTATTGCTTCTTTCCCATTCTGTGACGATAATCTCACCATCATCCTTCAATACTCTCTTAGCTTCATAAAGTATCTGACCGGCTAAATCTTCATCTATTTCATGCAAAACCAATGAAAGAAGTATCTTATCAAAATACTTATCTTTAAACCCCATCTTCCTTGCATCCATACAATACAATCTTATATTCGATACACGTTCCTTTCTCATCTTAGCCATAGCAACTTCCAGCATATCTTCCGATAAATCTATACCAACTACCTTTGTTAAAGGCTTCGCTTTTGCAATCTTTAATGCATTGGTTGCTGTACCAGTACACAAATCTAATACCCTATTTGTATCGTCTACTTCTTCAAATACTACCTTTCTAGGACTATTCTCATAATCTCTAAAATAAATTACACCTATCAAATCATAAAAGCCTGATATAGCTTTATAAAACAACTTTGAATTCATTTTATACCTCCATCTGACGATACACACTAGCTAATTTTTTTCAATCATTAGTTAATAAATTAAGTGATAAATACTATTTGATAGTTCCAACATTAAGTGGACATTATAAAAATTCAACATATATATCAATGCAAAATGAAGAAGAAATATTAAATAATTACTTAAAGGATAATAATATTGATAAATTAAAAATAGTTATAGGATTTTCATTAGGAGGAAATATTGCATTTGATTACTTTTGCAATAATTCAGATAAAATAGAAAAGGTAATTATTGATAGTGCCCCTATATTTAAGTTTCCACTATTTGTGAAATTATATTTTTATAATAAGTTTAAAAAATGCCTATTAGATATTCAGAATAATCCAAATGATGTTGTTGTCATATTAAATAAATGCTTTCCTGGAATGGGAAAAGTGCAACAACAAATTGCACCAATAATAACTTTAAATAGTTTAAAAAATTTAATGGAAAGTTGTTATAATGTAGAAACTCCTAAATTAGATATTAGTATTCAAAAGAAAATAACATTTTTATATGGAGAAAGAGACCTTGCAAGATTATGTTTATTAAGAATAAAAAAATATAAAAATAGCAATTTAATAAAACTTGATTCCTTAAATCATTGTGAATATTTTATGGCTAAGCAAGATGATTATATAAATAAAATAATTACTCAAAATTTTGTTGAATAAAATCAATATAACTTTTTTTTTGAACTTTATCAGAATTATCCTTAAACCATTCATAAGATTCCTTTAGGCCCTCAAATAAATCCTTTTGTTCTAGTAATAAATGTGATTGCCTTGATACATCTAAACTATACTCATAGTTATAAAAACTAAAATAGCCTCTTTGATTACTATGGTTAGTTATATATACTTTTTCTAAAGGGGCTCCTACAACCTTATAGCATAATTCAACAAATGTATTAATATCTACTAACTTTTCATTTCCAACATTAAATATATGCTCCTTTGGATGGATCTCCAAGATTTTTTCAATAACTTTACACAAATCATCTACGTGAAAAAATTGTAATTTCATTTTACCATCATTAGGAATATAAAATTTTCTATTTTTCAAAGCACATTCAAATACAAATGGCTCTCTATATAGATTTTGCATTGGTCCATATAAATAAGGTGGTCTTAAAATATATGCGTTAGGAACTCTTGAAATTAAATATTCTTCTGCTTCAATTTTATCAGTTCCATATTTACCCCATATCTTATTCACCCCAATACTTTGATTTTCTGAAAATGGTTGTGTGTTTGTTTCTGGATAAACAGCTGATGAACTAATAAATATATAATCTTTAAACTCTCCAACAGCATCTAATAGGTTTTTAATGTCTTTTTGATTATATCCACATACATCTATTATTACATCAAAAGAATACTGTTTTAGAGAATCCCCTAAATTATTTCTATCTGAACAAATTAAATTAACATTATCTATTTGTTGTTTAGTACCCCTATTTAAAACATAAACATCATAATTATTTGATTGAAAGTATTTTGCTACATATTTACTAACAAATGTAGTTCCTCCGGTAACTAATATACGTTTCATAAAATCCCCCTAAAAAATATAAATCTGACGCTTTCTCCAATAATGCTGACGCATAACCTTTATTTCTATAACCTATATGTGTCACAACATTTTCAATAGCTGCAAATGGTCTAACATTATGCGTTAAACTTTCAATTATAGCCATTTGCACAGACGAAATGACTTTCCCATCTTCTTCTACAACTAACAAATGCATATTTTCATCTTTCTCAAACTTATCACTACCTTATACCTATAATTATACCCTACTTGTATTATATGGTAAATAATTCAAATAAAATTCCTCAACTGCATTAAACCTTACTGCTGAGGAACTCTATATTATATACACTATCTTATATATTAAAAATATAGTTATTTTAATTAGCTCTACAAATTGAAATTTACATACTCCTATTATTTTAAAAGTTCGTATGGTGATTTTTTATATTCAATATCTCCAATAGAAAATTTCTTTGGATTCACCCTATTACTTAACTGTCTTGTCTCAATAAACTCTTTTGATACAGATACAAAATATTGTTGATTTTCTTTTTCAATCAAATAATACTCATTACGATCTTTTAGCTGATACGCTAAATCAAAAATTCCAGGTTGAGTGATAAAGTCCAAAACATTCTCAATAGGAGTTAGCTTCTTTTTACGCATAAGTGGATAAATAAAATTTGCATCATTAAATTTATTTAATACCACTGCATCTTGCTTACATCTACAACGTCCACTCTTTTCAAAGTCATCCAAATTAATATACTCTTTGATTACTAGTTTATCTATATTACTATCATTATCTACTAAATAATCAATACTTGTATTAAGTAAAGTTGCTATTGCTTTTAGATTTCCTATATCGGGCATTCCTTTATCAGATTCCCATTTAGTAACCGCTTGTCTAGATACACATAATTTTTCTGCTAATTGTTCTTGAGACAATCCAATCTTTTTTCTTGCTTCTTTTAATTTTTCTCCTAACGTCATAATTATTACCTCCATATTCTGATTTTTACATAAACTCATTTTACTAATTTCATGGTAAACTATAAGATTCAAAAGTAAAAGAAACTGTTGTTTTCCTTAATGCAACGTATCGTAGCAGCTAATATTTAATTTTATCTTAATTAATATTTTATATTTGTTTATCTGGCTTATTTTATTTTTTAACTTTAAATTTAAGTGTAAAATAACTAAATAAACTTAATGATAATATATATAGGAACCATAATATATGAAAAATTCCCCATATCATAACCTACTAAAATATTTATTATACTTTGAAATGGTAACGTTGTGTAAATAGCAATAAAGCTCATTGTAGTAAATATAGTAACATCTGGTGTACTCCATCGTGAGATGAAAAGATCTAAATTTAAAAGTACAAATAAAAGTAGAAACATAATTATCCCTAAAAATATTAACACTGATTGATATTTTACTTTAAATAATCTTATTAGTATTAAAAATAATATTGTAAATACAATTAAAACCCAAAAATAATTTTTTAAATCACTTTTTATATAATCATATTCCACAACTAAGTTAGATACCGCCATACTAACAACAGTAGTAATAAAATATACTATTAGTATTTTATTACTATCTTTTAGATTAATTATTTTTTTCACATATTCCTCCATGAATAATTAAATATATATTTTAGTACGCAATTATTTAAAATTGTTCATTATATCTAATAGGCAAATTGTAATTTATCAAGTAGCTTTTAATACGTAAAGCATAATTATTTATCTAGCACCTTATAATGTTACATTTTGGATATAAAGGGATAATACATCCGCAAGATTCTCTATTTTTTCATAGTCTATCAATTCTGGAGTATCCTTTTCATTTAAAATGAATTCTGAAACACCCCTTTGACATATATGAATATTTGCATAATTATTTTCCTCAAATGAAAAATAATCACTTACCCCCATATTTTGTTCAAAAGCAAATTTAGCTTTTTCAGTAGGATAATCCTCAACGAAATCTATATTATTATTATTAAAAATCTCTTTAATACCAGAATATAATTTTTCTGACTCACTAACTCTACTTAAATTTTTCAAACCTAAAGGATTAGAATTATATGAATCCTTCATTCCAACACAGTCAATATTTATATTAAAAACATTTTGATATTGTAGTTTCTCAAGTTTTGTAACAAAATCTCTACTCCCTGAAAAAAGAGCCATTTCCCCATTAGTCATTAGAAAAATAACATCATAATTAAGAGATTGTTTTTTTGATGTATCTTCTAATAATTTAGCTATTTCAAGAACTGTAGCAACACCTGATGCATTGTCAACAGCTCCATTAAACCAAGCATCAAAGTGAGCTGTCAAAATAATAGCAGTACTATTATCTTTTCCACTAATCTTACCAACAACATTGCTAATATTTATATCATCACAAAAAAAATTATCTAAATATGATTTACCAAAAACAAATTCTAAATTTAATTGTTTATATAGCTCATTAATATATTCAGTTGTTTTTTGATTTCCTTCTTTATTGTATTCCCTATCTTTAACCTCTTCAGAACATAGGTATTCAACCACTTCGTCAACTGTAAATTTTTCCTCTATACTTTCTTCTTGAACAATATTATCACTTACAACTTTACTTTCATCTTGCTTTGAATTAGTATCATTGCAACTACACAATAAAAACATAATTATCACTATTAACAGAAAATTTTTTTTTATTTTAATCATCTCCCTCTATTAATTAAATATTACAAATAAATATATATGTTAAATTCTATGTTAAAATATCAGTTATTAATTTTACCTATATACTTTCTTAATAATATTATTGCTAAACCCCTATTTGTAGACCAGTTTAATAAGTAACTAACTCGCATTATTAAACAATTGTTCATTAATCTCTAAATTAATTTTATAACAAAAACAGTAAAAATATAACTTTTTTACCTTTTATGTATCTATTATTATTTTATACTTAAAATTACCTGTTAAAGAAACATTCTGCAACCCTTTATTTCATCTATATTTTAGTATTATTGTTATATTTTATTGATTTATGGTAATAATAGATATATAATATTAAATAATAATAATTATTCATAGAGGTGATTTTAATGGATATTAAAGAAACTATTTTAAATGTTATGAGAGAAGCAGGAAAACCTGTTAGCGCTGGAGAAGTCGAAAAATTATCTGGACTTGATCGTAAAGATATAGATAAGGCTTTTAAAGAATTAAAGAAAGAAGAAGCTATTGTTTCTCCTGTTCGTTGCAAATGGGAACCAGCTCAATAAAGACCGTACATTGTACGGTCTTTTTTTATAATAACTATCAAATTTCATTTTAACTTTCATTCCTATTGCTAATAATGGATTCTACACTTTATCCCTCAATTACTTTAACATAAAAACTTCTATTTCTTGGTCCATCAAACTCACAAAAGTATATATCTTGCCATGTACCTAAAATAAGTTTTCCATCATCTATTATAAAAGTTTGAGATGCTCCCATAGTTGATGACTTCATATGTGCATGTGAATTACCTTCAAAATGTTTATATTTAATATCATTAGTTGGATATGCCTTTTCAAAACCATAAATTAAATCCTTCACCACATCTGGATCAGCATTTTCATTTATAGTAATTCCAGCAGTTGTATGAGGACAGTACACTACAACAATTCCATCCTTAACCTTGCTATCTTTAATATCTTCTTTTACTATTTCAGTAATATCAACCATAGTTTGAGCTTTATTTATACTCAATGAATGCTTATATAAATTTTTCATTTTCTCACCCCTTCTATACTAATGTTAGTGTAAAGTTTTTTACACTACTTTTCTTTTAAATTCTTTATATATCA
>UQQU01000060.1 GCA_900543325.1 uncultured Clostridium sp.
TTTTAATTTGCTTTTTTCTTAAGAAATTTTACCAAAATAATTTGCCGTATAACAAATAACGGATGCTTAGATACTGGTTTTTTAGCAACACCAATTTTATTAGATACATTATGTCAGTATGGATATAGAGAGGCAGCATACGATTTATTACTTCAAGAAAAGTGTCCATCATGGTTGTATCAAGTTAATCAAGGTGCAACAAGTATTTGGGAATCATGGCAAGCTATTTTAGAAGATGGGACAAGAACAATTACTTCATATAATCATTATTCTTTAGGAAGTGTACAAGATTTTATTGTAAGAGAAATTGCAGGATTGAAAAAATCTGTTACTGAGAAGGCTACTTATATTATTGAGCCAGATTTTAATAGCCCATTTGAATATTGTAATTTATCATATGAAACTCCTTATGGAGAGATAAAAATTCAATGGAATAAAAAGTTGGAAAATAAAAAAGTAAAATTGAATGTACCTATGGGTGTTAAAGTAAAGGTTAATTTATTAGATAATATATCAAAGGAACTTGGAAGTGGAGAATACAATGTAGAACAAATAAACAGTATGTAGGATTATTAGAAATATATATATGTAGGATTATTAGAAATATATATTTGAATAGGCTATATATTAGAGAAACTTATAATTTATTTAGATTTTCTTATTAGAGTTATGTAAACGTTAGTGATATAATTGAATTAACGGGAAGGTGATTATTTATGAGAAAATATCCAGAAAAGTATTTGGAAATATTAAAGAATGAAACAATAGAAATAGAGAATAATGGAGTAAAAATAATAGTTAAGCCAAGTCCAGGAGAAGAAAGAGAAGGATATTTGGATCCTTGTGAAAAAGCAATAATGGAAGGTCATTGGGCAAGTAAAACTGCTGATAACAATCAACAACAAAAAGAAGAAGCAAGTGTTGATGAAATTATTGATGGACAAGTACCAACATTAAATACAATAATTTCAATGATTAGAGATGGAATGGGATTTGCTAACTATAACTTAAATACTGTTGAGATTTATACTAAATTTGAAACTATAACTGATAGTGGCAATGAAGTTGGGGTGTGGAGATATTATCCTAGACATTTAGAAAAGAAAAAAAATAACCCAGCTTTAGTATTCTTTCATGGTGGAGGATGGATTGGTGGAACTACTTATGTAGTAGAAAATTTTTGTAAGTTAATTGCGGAAAAAGCTAATTGTGTAGTATTCAATATAGATTATTCTTTAGCACCAGAAAAACCATATCCTAATGGATTAAATGATAATTATTGTGCAGTAAAGCATGTATACGATAATGCCGAAAAATATAGGATAGATAAAACTAAAATTTCTGTTGCAGGGGATAGTGCTGGGGGAAACTATGCAGCATCAGTGTCTTTAAAGGCTAGAGATGAAGAAGTTCCTATGATTGCAATGCAAGTATTAATTTATCCAGCAGTAGCGATTGGAGATGTTTCAGTACAAGGTTATCAGTGGGCCGAAGATATGATTAAGATAGCACCTGAATTAGAAGAGAAAGTTAGACCACTAACTGGATTGGGAAGGCCAAATAAAGAGTCAAATGATCCAATGGTAGGAAGTTATTTACCAAATTTTGATTTAATTAATGATCCATATGTTAGCCCAATGATTGCAAAATCACATTCTAATTTACCTAAAGCTATTTTAGTTGGAGCAGAATTTGATGGTCTTCGTATTCAAACTGAATTTTATGCAAAACAACTTCAAGATGCTGGGGTAGATGTAACTTGTTATAGATACAAGGGAATGACTCATGCATTTATTGATAAGTTAGGGTTTGTGCCACAAGCAGAAGATTTAGCAGATGTTATAGCTGAGGCTATTAAAAATATATAATATAATTTATATAAAAAATAAGCTGGATACATGTCTAGCTTATTTTTTTTATAACTTATAAATAAAAATTTATTAATGGTTTTATATTAAATATTGAATTTAATATAAAAAAAGTATTGACTTGGAGTTAACTCTAACATGTAACATGGATATATGAGGAAGAATAAATATTATAAAAGTTTTAGGAGGAAATTATGTTATTTGATTTTACGTATTACAACCCAACAAGAATACATTTTTGAAAGGACTCTTTAAAGAATTTAAAAGGAGAGCTCGGAAATTTTGGAGAAACAGTACTTTTAATGTATGGAAAGAATTCTATAAAAAAAATTGGATTATATGATGAAGTAATTAAGGTTTTAAATGAGAGTGGAAAAAAGTTGTAGAGCTTTCTGGAGTTATGTCAAACCCTACTTATAAGAAAGTATTAGAAGGTGGGGAGCTAGTACGTAACAATAAGGTAGACTTTATTTTAGCAGTTGGTGGAGGTTCAGTAATAGACTGTGCTAAGGCAATTTCAGTTTCTGCTTATTGTGAAGGAGATGCTTTTAAAAGATATTGGATGAATTTTGAACCAATTACAAATAAAATTATACCTGTAGGATCAGTTTTAACAATGGTTGGTACAGGGTCAGAAATGAATGGTGGTTCTGTTATAACAAATGAAGAATTAAAGATTAAAAATGGGAGAGTTTATTCATCAGAGGTGTATCCAAAGTTCTCTATTTTAAATCCAGAGTATACATTCTCAGTTCCACAATATCAAATGGTTAGTGGAATTTTTGATATTATATCTCATCTTATGGAGCAGTATTTTTCAGGAGATGATAATAATACAACTGATTATGTAATTGAAGGACTACTTCGTTCTGTAATTGATAATGCAAGAGTTGCAATTAAGAATCCAGAAGATTATGAGGCAAGAAGTAATATTATGTGGAGTGCAACACTTGCACTTAATACTATAGCGGGACTTTCAAAGACTCAAGATTGGGAAGTTCACATGATCGAACACCAATTAGGTGCATATACAGATTGTGCTCATGGTATGGGGTTAGCGGCAATTTCTATTCCATATTATCGTTATATTTATTCTTATGGATTAGATAAGTTCGTAAGATTTGCGAAGAATGTATGGAATGTATCAGAAGAAGGAAAGAGCAAGGATGATATTGCAAAAGAAGGGCTTTATTGTTTAGAGGCTTTTATTAAAGAGTGTGGAATGGTAACTTCACTTAGAGAACTTGGAGCAACCAAAGAGATGTTGCCACTTATTGCAAAATCTACGATACTTGGTGGTGGATATAAAAAACTTAATGCTGAAGAAATTTTAACAATTTTAGAAGAATGTTATTAAAATAATAGCAGTAATTCATATTATGAATGGCTGCTAATTAACATTAAAAATGATAAATATTACTATGATTTATTCTAATCTAACATAGCTCTTTGATTTACAAACTGTACGAACATATAAACTGTATTTGGATCTTGGTGGTTAAAGAATAAACTATTTTTATTATCTAACTCTTTTATTGTATTCATATCATCATCAGATAGATTAAAGTCAAATATTGTGAAGTTTTCGTGCATTCTATTTGAATTAACAGATTTGGCTAATGCAACAACACCTCTTTGAGTTAACCATCTTAGAATTACCAGAGCAACACTTTTTTGATATTTATCAGCTATTTTCTTTAAAACTGGATTATTGAACATATCGTTTCTTCCTTCGCCAAATGGAGCCCATGCTTCAATTTGAACGTTATTTTTAATCATATTTTCTTGTGCTTCAATTTGTTGATTAAATGGATTTGTTTCAACTTGATTTATTTGAGGTGTAATTTCATTAAAAGCACATATATCAGATAATCTATCAGGATAAAAATTACTTACACCAATTGCACGTAATTTCCCTTCTTTATATAAATCCTCTAGAGCGTGATAAGCTCCATAATAATCAGCAAATGGCTGATGTAGTAAAACTAAATCAAGATAATCTACCTTTAATTTTTTCATAGAATTAAGTACAGACTCTCTAGTTTTATCATAGCCATAGTTACTAATCCATACCTTAGTTGTAATAAATAATTCCTCACGTGGAACTCCACATTTTTCTATTGCATTTCCAACAGCTTCTTCATTAAATATAAATTGGACAAGAATATTTCTAAATGGAGATGAGTTAGAAGCAAATGAAGAAGGTTTAAAATTCTATGATAAGGTATTTGCAATTTGTTGCAAGTGCTAAAGCTGTTCAATTAGGTCATTCAATTAATCCAAGTTTTAAAATTGGATGTATAATAGCATTTGGAAAACAATATGCATATACATGTAGTCCAGAAGATGTATTATTAGCTCAACAACAAGAAGAGTTCTCTAATTATCTTTGTGGAGATGTTCAAGTAAGAGGAACATATTCAGGATTTGCTAAACGTTTCTTTAGAGAAAATAATATAGAAATTAAGATGGAGGAAGGAGACTTAGAAACTCTTAAGAAAGGAACAGTTGACTTCTATACATTTAGTTACTATATGACAAGCTGTGTAAGTACTAATCCTGATGTTGAGACTACAGGTGGAAACTTATCAATAGGATTAAAAAATCCTTATTTAGAAGCAAGTGATTGGGGATGGCAAATAGATCCTATAGGATTAAGAACAACTTTAAATGAAATATATAATAGATATCAAATTCCTATGATGGTTGTTGAAAATGGACTAGGTGCTATTGATACAGTTGAGGAAGATGGATCAATAAATGATGATTATAGAATCAATTACTTAAGAGCTTATATTGAGCAAATGAAAGAAGCAATTGATGATGGGGTTGAATTATGGGGATATACTCCATGGGGATGTATCGATTTAGTAAGTGTTGGTACTGGAGAAATGAAGAAGAGATATGGATTCATTTATGTTGATAAGCACAATGATGGTACTGGAACTTTAGATAGATCAAGAAAGAAGAGCTTCTACTGGTATAAAAAAGTTATTAGTTCTAATGGTGAAGAACTATAATATATAATAGTTATTACTGTAAATAAAGAGTGTCTTGGAGATAAAACATAATTCTCTGAGACACTCTTTATTTAGCAATATTATTTATAGGCTAATTTAACTGGAAACATCTTGTTAAATATAAATCTTACTATTGGAGATACAATAAGTAAATTTAATGGTAGAGCCATTATAAAGTTCCTTAATACACATAATGGATATAATTTTAAAGCATCAATAGTAAAGCCAGATGAAACTATAGCACCAAATATAGACATAAATAAAACCATTCCAACTACCATACAAGATGAAATTGCAAGTATGATTTTAATTTGTTTAGTTTCTTTAGTAGGTTTTACTATTTTAAATGCTAGTGGTTTGGCAAGTTTTCCAACAATAAATATATCTAATAAAAGTGCAACTATAAAGCCAAGCCAAAAATCCTTTAATAAGTTATTTAATAAATTAGAATGAAAACCTTCATTTAATATAATATTATAAGTAGTCATACCTAAAACCATGAAAAAACACATCATTAAAGTGAAAATAAATTTTTGAAATTTAGTTTGTCCCATAAAGATCCTCCTAGAATATAAATTAATTAATAACGTCAACTAAGTTGACAAAGAAGAGTATAACAATAAAAAAAGAAATAGTCAACTAAGTTGACATTATATTAATATTAATAAGTAAGTATGATAGAATATAAGAAAAAAGTTTTGGGTGATTAAATGATAAAAAAATTAAATATAATAGATTTAATAAGTGAAAAACATATTACTTTGAGACGAGAAGTAGAAGAGAGATGGAGCGAAAGTGGAGAAGAAGATATTACTCATACTGAAGCAATGCTTTTAGCTAAGATAAATATGGGGAAAATTTCATTGGCAGAAGTGGCAAGACAGGCTAATGTATCAAGACAGGCAATGTATAAGTGTGCAAAAAAATTAGAAGTAAAGGGATATTTAGAGTTTATTGCTAGTGAAAGCAATCAAACATATACTTGTTTAACTGAAAAGGGAGTTTTATATTGTAAAAAAAGTAATGAGCTAAAAGATATAATTGAGGAAGAAATTACTCAAAAATTAGGTGAAGAAAATATGAAGTTAATAAAGAAATTACTGGAATGTGAATGGATAAAATAGAGTTTCCTCTAATATATATGGCAGATAAAAAAAGAGCATCACTAAAGTTATTTAATGATGTTCTTTTTTATGTATGTTATTAATTAAAAAAATTTTAAAATCTTTTTCTACTTTTGAGAGATTCTTATCTTTTACATGTACCAAGCTTAAAGTGCTATAAATCTTTTTTGAAAGAGGATGGCATTTAGGAACAATTAGTTTATTAATTAACTCAAATGATGGAGCAGTCTATAGATATTTTACAGCTGTCGATAAATAAATTAAAGGAATATGTTTATAAAGAGTTTGAGGAAAATCCAATATTAAATTAAAAATGGAGAAGATTTTTATCAAAAAGAAAGAGAATATAAGATAAGCTTATAAGAAGTTATTTAAGGAGAGTATTTTAAGTACTCTCTTTATTTTTGTAATAATTTCAAAATTTGTATGGAAAAAAGTTTTGAAATAAGGTAAAATTAATTTAATAAATAGAATTGTAAGTACAATATGAGGTGAGGGATAATATGTCTGAGAAAACTATTAAATATATAGAAATATTTGAATATTATAGAGATAAAATATTAAGTGGAGAAATGAAGTATGGAGAAAGATTACCTACAGAACAGGAAATGGGAGAAATGTTTTCTGTAAGTAGACATACTGTTAGGCAATCTATATTAGAACTTGAAAAACAAGGATATATTTATAGGGAAAAAAGTAAGGGTGCTTTTGTTGATAAGCTAGATAAAGATAAAAAAAGTAAAAGTAAAATGATTATAGTAATAACAACCTATGTATCTGAATATATTTTTCCTTTTTTAATTAAAGGTATAGAAGAAGTATTAAGTAAAAATGGATATGACATACTTTTATTAAGTACAAATAATGAGAAAGAAAAAGAGAGAGAACAATTAAAGAAATTATTAGAATACGATGTTGTTGGAGCTATAATAGAGCCTACAGCTAGTGCTTTAGGTAATACCAATATAGATTATTATAAAGAAATATCTAAAAATAATATTCCTTATTTAATGATTAATGCAGCTTATGATAAAGAAAAGCAGTCATATGTTTCTATAGATGATGAAAAAGGTGGATATAAAATTTGCAAGTATCTAATTCAATTAGGGCATAAAAAAATTGCGGGATTATTTAAGGAAGATGATATACAGGGTATAGAACGTAAAAAGGGATATTTAAAGGCTTTAGAAGAAAATAATATAGAAGTTGATAGTACAATTATTGGAAAGTTTAAAACCTTTGAAGAAGATTTCTATGTAGATGGATTTACAAAAAGTTTACTAAGTAAAAATGATAGACCCACAGCCATATTTTGTTATAATGATAGGGTTGCAATGAAAGTAATTAAGGTGGCAAAGGAGTTAGGAATAAGAATACCTGAGGATTTATCTGTGGTAGGGTATGATAATGATGAGACTATATCAAATGCTTTAGATTGTGGAATAACAACAATTTCACACCCTAAGGAAGAATTAGGTAAAAAGGCTGCTGAAATGTTATTATCATTGATAAATAAAGAGCAAACAAAAGCAGATTATATATTTGAACCAGAAATAATTGTGAGAAATAGTACAAAAAGTATATAAGATATAATTAAAAAAAGAAATTAATATTTATTGATATTAATTTCTTTTTTTTACATTAATTCAATAATAATATAAAAACGTTTACAGAAATAAGAGAGTGCTACAATAATATTGTACGGATAAAAAGCTGGGTATTTAAAATTATTCGTATAAATATAGAGTGAAAAGGAGAGGAATTTATGAGAAAATTGTTGCCTATGATGATATTAATGTTTTTAATATCTATGTTTTCAGGATGTAGCAATATGGGAACTATAAAAGGCGAAAGTGGAAAAAAGAAAGTTGGATTAGCATTACCAACAAAGTCATCACAAAGATGGGTAGATGATGGGAATAATATAAAAAAAGAACTTGAAGCATTAGGGTATGAAGTTGATATGCAATATGCTGAAGATACTATCGAAAATCAAGTATCTCAAATCGAAAATATGATTTAACGGACAAGTATGTAAGTTTAAAGAAATAAAGGATAGTGAAAAATTAGGTATAGTAATAATACATCAAGAATTAGCTCTTATACCTGAATTGTCAATTGCAGAAAATATATTTTTAGGAAATGAACAAGCAAAAAGGGGAGTAATGGCAGCTTTAGCTGGTATGGTATTTGCAGATAGATTAAATGCAGCTACACCAAAGGCTGGAAATAATTTTGAATTAGATAAAATTGCGGCTTGTTATATAGGTGGAGTTTCTGCTTTAGGAGGAGTTGGAACTGTATTTGGTGCAATTATAGGTGGTTTAGTAATTGGTATGCTAAATAATGGTATGTCAATATTAGGAGTAAGTGTTGACTGGCAACAAACAATAAAGGGCTTAGTTTTACTAGCTGCAGTAGCATTTGATATTTATTCTAAAAATAAAGTCTCAAAAGTAGTATCTGATAAAAAAGACAAGGATAAAGCTAAGAGTGGTGAAAATGAGAATAAAAAGGATAATGTTGCTTTAGAGGTATAATTTAAAATAGGTTATAAATGCTCACTATTATACGTATAATAGTGGGTATTTTTATTTGTGAAAACAAAAGAAAATGCACACAATTTTATTAGAAAAAATTCACAATAAAACATTTACAAAAGAAGAAATATTTGTTAACATTAAATTGTACGGTACATAAATTAAAAAAATATAAAAATTGTATGTACTAGGTGTAAGGTGAGGAACTATAAAAAATGGGAGGTATTTCAGGTGTTAGAGAATTTAAAAGAAGAGGTTTTTAAGGCAAATTTAGATTTAGTAAAACATGATTTAGTTGTACTTACTTGGGGAAATGTTAGTGGCATTGATAGAGAAAGTGGACTTTTGGTAATTAAACCAAGTGGAGTAAGTTATGACGAAATGAAAGCTAGTGATATGGTAGTAGTTGATTTAGATGGAAATGTAGTAGAGGGTGACTTAAGACCATCATCAGACACACCAACTCATATAGAATTATATAAAAAATACCCTAATATCGGAGGAGTAGTACATACTCACTCATCATTTGCAACATCTTGGGCACAAGCTAAAAGAGATATTCCTTCATATGGAACAACTCATGCAGACACATTTTATGGACCTGTTCCATGTACAAGATCTTTAAATAATGAAGAAATTAAAAATGAATATGAAAAAAACACTGGATTAGTAATTATTGAAACATTAACAGAAAGAAATATTGAAGAGTTAAGTGTACCAGGAATAATTATTGCAAGTCATGGACCATTTGCGTGGGGAGAAACTGCAAGTAAAGCTGTTTTAAATGCAGTAGTTCTAGAAGAGGTAGCTAAGATGGCAATAAGGACTGAAAATTTAAATAAAGATATTACTTCAATACCGTCTGAACTACAAGACAAGCATTATTTCAGAAAACATGGAGCAAATGCTTATTACGGACAGTCTAAAGTGAAGGTTAAAGAACCTATAACAAAATAAGTAAGTACAATTTAATGTAATTATGGATAAAAGATATTAAGTGGTTTAAAGGTAAATTAAATTTTGGAGGGGAATAATGAGAGAAATAGAGATGCAAAGCATAAACACAATAAGAATGTTATCAGTAGATCAAATAGAGAAAGCTAACTCAGGACATCCAGGGATTTGTATGGGTGCAGCACCAATGGCATATACGTTATTTAATAAACATATAAACATTAATCCAGAGAATAGCAAATGGTTTAATAGAGATAGATTTATATTATCAGCTGGACATGGATCTGCGCTTTTATATTCAATGTTACATTTAAGTGGATTTGATGTGTCTATTGATGATTTAAAACAATTTAGACAATTAAATTCAAAAACTCCAGGTCATCCAGAAGTAGGACATACTCCAGGAGTAGAGGCTACAAGTGGTCCTTTAGGACAAGGTATTGCTCAAGCTGTAGGTATGGCAATGGCTGAAAAACATTTAGCAGCTAAATATAATAAGGATGGATTAGATATAGTAGATCATTATACTTATGCAATAGTTGGAGATGGAGATTTAATGGAGGGGGTTGCTAATGAAGCTATATCTTTAGCAGGGCATTTAGGATTAGGTAAACTAGTTGTCCTATATGATTCAAATGATATTTGCTTAGATGGAAAACTTTCAACTTCATTCTCAGAAAATGTTATGGATAGAGTTAAGGCAATGAATTGGCACACTATTAGAGTTGAAGATGGAGATACAAATATTGAAGCAATTTCAGCTGCAATTGAACAAGCTAAAAAGGTAACAGATAAGCCAACATTAATAGAAGTTAAAACAACAATTGGATATGGTTCACCTAATAAAGGTGGAACAAATGGAGTTCATGGAGCACCTTTAGGATTAAATGAGTATGAAGAAACTAAAACAAATTTAAATTGGGGTTATGAGCCATTTTTTGTTCCTAATGAGGTAAAAGAGGATTTTGCTAACAATCTTATAGCGAGAGGCAAACAAAAGGAAGCAGAATGGAATGAGTTAGTTAATAAATATAAAGAGTCTTATCCAAAAGAATATAATAGTTTAATATCTTCAATTAATGGAGAATTAAATATTAAATTTGAAGAAGTATTGCCAAAATATGAAATAGGTCAATCAGTTTCAACTCGTAATGCTTCAGGATTTACAATGAATGCAATTGCAAAAAATTATGATAATTTATTTGGTGGTTCAGCGGACCTTGCACATTCAAATATGACTTACTTAAATGATCAAGGAGATTTTAGAAAAGATACTCCAGAAGGAAAAAATATCTGGTTTGGAGTTAGAGAATTTGGAATGTCTTCAGCTGGTAATGGAATAATGTTACATGGTGGATTAAGATCATTTGTTTCAACATTCTTTGTATTTAGTGATTATCTAAAACCTGCAATAAGAATGTCTGCAATTGAAAAATTACCATTAGTATATGTATTAACTCATGATTCAATAGCTGTAGGAGAAGATGGGCCAACACATGAACCAATTGAACAATTGGCAGGACTTAGGGCTATACCTAATGTAAATGTAATAAGACCAGCAGATGCTCATGAAACAAATGCAGCATGGCAAATTGCTTTAGAAAACAAAGAAACACCGTCAGTATTAGTACTATCAAGACAAAATATAAATGTAAATGCTGAGTTTAATTGTGTAGATAATGTTAGAAAAGGTGCATATGTAATTTCAAAAGCAAAAGAGACTCCAATAGCTCAAATAGTAGCAACAGGATCAGAAGTTGATTTAGCAATAGATGCTCAAAAAGAATTAGAAAAACAAGGAATATATGTTGATGTTGTATCAATGCCATGCTTTAGATTATTTGATATGCAAGAGGAATCTTATAAGAATAGTGTGCTAAAACCAGGAATCAAAAAGTTAGCTGTAGAAATGGCATCATCATATGGATGGCATAAGTATGTTGACGAGGTATTATGCATAGATACATTTGGTGCATCAGGCAATGGTAATGAAGTAATGAACTTCTTTGGATTCAACAAAGAAACTGTAGTAAAAAAGGTAAAGAAATTAATATAAAGGTTTAATAAAAGGGGATTCTTTGATAGAGGCTAATATAAGGGTTAAGCCTCACATGGAAAATGAGTATAGGGGAGGAGAATGGGACATGAATGGTTTAAGTGAAGTAAAAAAGATAATAGAGTCAGGAAAAGCTGTTCTAGGAATTGAGCTTGGTTCCACTAGAATAAAAGCGGTCCTTGTTGATCAAAGGGGATCAGTTATTGAGACTGGAGGGTTTGATTGGGAAAATAGCTTAATTGATGGAGTTTGGACATATTCCTTGAAAGAAGTATGGGAAGGCATTCAAAAGTGTTATAAAAATTTATCAGAAAGACTTAAAGAAAGATATGATGTAAAAATAAATAAATTATCAGCTATGGGTGTAAGTGCTATGATGCATGGATATCTTCCTTTTGATAAGAATGGAAATCAATTAGCTGAGTTTCGTACATGGAGAAATAATTTTACAGGACAAGCAGCTGATGAATTAACACAACTATTCCAATATAATATTCCTCAAAGATGGAGTATTGCACATTTATATCAAGCTATTTTAAATAAAGAAGATCACGTTAAGGATGTAGCTTTTCTTACGACTTTAGCAGGATATGTTCATTGGAAACTTACAGGAGAAAAGGTAATGGGTATCGGAGAAGCATCTGGAATGTTTCCAATTGATATAAACAACAAGAATTATAATAAGGATATGATAGAAAAATTTGATTCATTAATTGCTTCTAAGGAATATTCATGGAGCCTAGAAGAAATTCTTCCAAAGGTTTTAGTTGCCGGAGAAGAGGCTGGAGTGTTAACAAAAGAAGGGGCTTTACTTCTAGATCCAACAGGAAACTTACAACCAGGAGCAAGGCTTTGTCCAGCAGAAGGTGATGCAGGAACAGGAATGGTAGCTACTAATAGTATAGCTAAAAAGACAGGAAATGTATCAGCTGGAACTTCAGCATTTGCTATGGTAGTTCTTGAAAAGGAATTATCTAAATTGCATAAAGAATTAGATATGGTTACAACTCCAACAGGAGACCTAGTAGCAATGGCACATTCAAATAATTGTACATCAGATATTAATGCTTGGATGGAAATATTTAATCAATGTTTAGAAGCATTTGGAGTAAAAGTTACACCAAGTGAATTATACAAGACGTTATTTGAAAAGTCCTTAGAAGGTAATGATGATTGTGGTAACTTAATGTCCTACTGTTTTTACTCAGGAGAACATGGCGTGGGATTAACAGAAGGATGTCCTATGTTTTTACATCCAGCAAATGCAAAGTTTAGTTTAGCTAACTTCATGAGAGTTCAATTATATACATGTTTTGGTGCTATGAAGCTTGGCATGGATATTTTAAAGAAGGAAGAAAATGTTAAAATAGATAGAATACTTGGACATGGAGGTATATTTAAAACTAAAGGAGTTGCACAAAATATTCTAGCAGCAGCTATTGGAGCACCTGTAGTTGTTATGGAAACGGCAGGAGACGGTGGAGCATGGGGAATTGCATTACTAGCATTATATCTTGATAGAAAACAAGAAAATTATTCTTTAGAAGATTTCTTAAATAATGCTATATTTGGAGATGCGGAAGCTATAACAGTGGAACCAAATGAAAATATGATTATTGGGTATGAAAAATTCTTAGAAAATTATAAAAGGGGACTAACTATTGAAAAAGAGGCAGTAAATTATTTAAAGAATAAAGCCTAGATTTTAAATATAAAATATAGTTTAAAATTTTGTTAAATATAATAGTAAGTTTATGGGAGGAAAGAAAGTTATGAAAATATTTATAGATACAGCTAATGTTGAACAAATTAAAAAGGCAAATGATATGGGGTTAATTGATGGAGTTACAACAAATCCATCATTAGTTTCAAAAGAAAATAAAACAATGTCAGAGGTAATTCCAGAAATTTGTGAAATAGTGGATGGACCAATAAGTGCAGAAGTTATGAGTTTAGATACTGAAGGAATGATTAAGGAAGCAAGAGAATTAGCAAAGATAAGTCCAAATATAGTTGTTAAAATACCAATGACTTTAGATGGATTAAGTGCTGTTAGAGTTCTATCTCAGGAAGGAATAAAGACTAATGTTACTTTAATATTTAGTGTTCATCAAGGAGTTTTAGCAGCTAAGGCTGGAGCAACTTATATTAGTCCTTTTGTTGGAAGATTAGATGATATTGGATTAGATGGAATGGATTTAATAAATGATTTAATTATAGCTAAACAAAACTATGGATTTAAAACAGAAATAATAGCTGCAAGTATAAGAACAAAAGAACACATTCTTCAATGTATATTATCAGGAGTAGATATTGCAACAATACCATATGCACAAATTGAAGATATGGCTAAGCATCCATTAACTACAGCTGGAATTGAAAGATTTATAAGCGATTATAGTAAGGTTCAAAAATAATTAGATTAATAAATGTATCCTAGAGGCTCAGTAAACTGATCCTCTAGGAATAGAAAGTTGAAAAGAAATAATTAGAAATTCATATTGATATTAAGGGGAGAGATTAAAATGAGTAATACAAAGAAATATACTTTTTGGTTCGTAACAGGAAGTCAAGATTTATATGGGGAAGAAACTTTAAAGCAAGTTGCTTTAGATTCTAAAGAAATGGTAAATGGATTAAATGATGTTGAGGGAATTAAATATGAAATAATTTATAAGCCAACAGTAAGAAATGCTAAGGAAATATATGATGTATGCTTAGCAGCTAATAATGATGAAAGTTGTGCTGGTATTATAACATGGATGCATACGTTTTCTCCAGCTAAAATGTGGATAAGAGGATTATCAATATTGAATAAACCTCAATTACATTTTCATACACAATTTAATAGAGATATTCCATGGGACACAATGGATATGGATTTCATGAATTTAAATCAATCAGCTCATGGAGATAGAGAATTTGGATTTATAAATGCAAGAATGGGTAATAATAGAAAAGTTGTTGTTGGATATTGGCAAGATCCAGAAGCTCATAAAGAAATAAATAAATGGATGAGTGTTGCGGCTGGATATGTTGAAGGAAGAAATATTAAAATTGCTAGATTTGATGATAATATGAGAGATGTTGCTGTAACAGAAGGAGATAAAGTTGAAGCAGCATTAAAATTAGGTTGGACTTGTGATGCTTTCGGAATTGGAGACTTAGTAGAAGTAATTAACGAGGTTACTGATAATGAAGTTGAAGATTTAATGAAAGTATATGAAGAAAAATATGAAATTTGTGAAGCTGGAAAAACTGAGGGTTCTGTAAGAAATTCTATTAAATATCAAGCAAAAGTAGAAATTGCTTTAAGAAGATTTTTAGAAAAGGGTGGATATACTGCATTTACAACTAATTTCCAGGTACTACATGGGATGGAACAATTGCCAGGACTTGCAGTACAAAGACTTATGGAAGATGGATATGGATTTGGAGGAGAAGGAGACTGGAAAACAGCTGGTTTAGTTAGATTAATGAAAATTATGACTAATAATACTAGAACTTCTTTTATGGAAGATTATACTTATAATTTCGAGCCAGGAAATGAAATGATTTTAGGAGCTCACATGCTTGAAGTTTGTCCAACAGTTGCTGCCAATAAGCCTTTAATCGAAGTTAAACATTTAGGAATTGGTGATAAAGCAGCACCGGCAAGATTAATATTTAACGGACAAGCAGGCTCAGCAGTTTGTGCATCATTAATTGATTTAGGTGGAAGAATGAGGTTGATAATAAATGAAGTAGAAGCTAAAGAAGTTGAAAAAGATCTTCCACAACTTCCAGTAGCAAGAGTTCTATGGAGACCAGAACCATCATTAAAAGTAGGAGCTAAAGCTTGGATACTTGCTGGGGGAGCTCATCATACTTCATTCTCTTATGAATTAGATTCAGAACAATTAACAGATTTAGCTAATATGTATGGAATTGAATCAGTTGTAATAGATAAGAATACTGATATCAAGGAGTTCGAGAAAGAGTTAAAATGGAATGATTTATATTGGAGATTAAATAAATAATTTTTATTTTAAATAAGGGGTTTAGAAGTATGAGTAGATTAATAATTAATACACATAATAAAAAATCAAAAATAAGTAAGGAAATATACGGACACTTTTCAGAACATCTAGGAAGATGTATATATGAAGGAATATATGTTGGAGAAGATTCAGAAATACCTAATGTAAATGGAATGAGAATTGACGTTGTACAAGCACTTAAGGAAATTAAGATTCCAGTATTACGTTGGCCAGGTGGGTGCTTTGCAGATGAATATCATTGGATGGATGGAATAGGACCAAAGGAAAATCGTAAAAAAATGATAAATACACATTGGGGTGGCCTTGTAGAAGATAATAGTTTTGGTACACATGAGTTTATGGAATTATGTAGACAATTAGAATGTGAACCGTATATTAATGGAAATCTTGGTAGTGGAACAGTTCAAGAAATGTCTGAATGGGTAGAATACTTAACTTTTGATGGTATTTCACCAATGGCAGATTTAAGAAAACAAAATGGGCATGAAGCTCCATGGAAGGTTAAGTACTTTGGTGTAGGTAATGAAAATTGGGGCTGTGGTGGAAATATGACACCAGAGTTTTATGCAAATATGTATAGAAGGTATCAAACATACTGTAGAAATTATGGCGAAAATAAGCTTTATAAAATTGCTTGTGGGCCAAATATAGATGATTATAATTGGACTGAGCAAGTTATGAAAATTGCTGGTAACTATATGGATGGTTTATCATTACATTACTATACTCACCCAGGTGAATGGGAAAATAAAGGACCAGCAACAGGATTTGATGAAGTTGTATGGTATGAAACAATGAAAAGAACTTTAAAAATGGAAGAGTTAGTAAGTAAGCATTTAGAAATAATGAATAAGTATGATCCAGAAAAGAAAGTTGATTTAATTGTTGATGAATGGGGATCATGGTATGCTGTTGAGCCAGGAACTAATCCAGGATTTTTATATCAACAAAATACAATGAGGGATGCACTTATAGCCGGTATTAACTTGAATATATTTAATAAGCATAGTGATAGAGTAAAAATGACTAATATAGCTCAAGTAGTTAATGTTTTACAATCTGTTATTTTAACAGAGGGAGAAAAAATGATTTTAACCCCAACTTATCATGTATTTAATATGTATAAAAATCACCAAGAAGCAACGTTAGTTGAAAGCTTTGTAGAAACTAAAATGATTGGTATTGGTGAAGAGTATCAAGTTCCAAATTTAAATGAATCAGTTTCTGTAGATAGTGAAGGGCGAATTAATATAACTATAAATAACTTATCTATTGATGAATCTTATGATATCGAAGGAATAATAGTTGATAGGCCAGTGAAGGCTGTTAGCGCTACTATTTTAACTAATAAAATGGATGCACATAATACATTTGATAATCCAGATGTGGTTAAGCCAGAAGAATTTAATGATTTTGTTGTAACATCACAAGGGTTAGACTTTAATATTCCACCTTGTAGTGTAATTAGCTTTGTTATTGAGTAATTTATGGGAAATAGATTTTGTAAAAAATGTTTATTAGATAAAGTAATGGGCGCTGCAGAATACAAGCATATGAAGGACTATATTAAAAGTATAGACTATGATATTAAAACTCCAGAAGAAGATTATAATATGAGATTAAATACTTGCATGGAGTGTGATAATCTTATAAACGGAATGTGCAAATTATGTGGTTGCTTTGTTGAAATGAGAGCAGCTGTGAAAAAAAATTATTGTCCTAATATAGATAAAAAGTGGGATAAGATTTAATAGAAATTTTCAAATATATAGAATTAAATAATATTTATACTAAAGTTAAGGCATATATCGGAAATAAAATTAATTTAGATATATGCCTAATCTTATTTGTATTTAGATAGTTATTTAAAACTATTATAAAGATTGAAGAAATGAGTAAATATTAACATTAGATTAGAAATTAATAAAGATAGGGTATAAAGGGGAAAGAAATTTATAAAATCAAAGAAATTAAGAAAGATATTAGCATTTTTAATGACGGGAGTTTTAATATCATCTTTTGGATTAATTAGAATTACAACAGCTAAAGAAAAAATAGCTGTTAAAAGCCGTGTTTCTGTACATGATCCTTCAATAATTAAAAACGGGGATGAATATTATGTATTTGGATCTCATATAGACGCAGCGAAGTCTGTAGATTTACAAAATTGGACTCAGTTTACTAATGGGTATACAACACCAGGTAATGTTATATTTGGTGATTTATCAGAGAACTTAGCTGGTTCATTTGCATGGGCTGGTGAAGACGATTCAGATAGTAAAGGTGGTTTTTCTGTTTGGGCACCAACTGTATTTTGGAATGATAACTATGTAAACGATGATGGAACTAAAGGAGCATATATGATGTATTATTGTACATCTTCTACTTATAAACGTTCTGCTATAGGTTATGCAGTATCTCAAAATATTGAGGGGCCATATACTTATGTAGATACTATTATATACTCTGGATTTACTAAAAATGATGCAACAGATTCAAATAGTATTAAAAATACTAAGTATGTAAATACTCATATAGATGAGCTTATTGAAAAAGGTGTGTTAGAAGGATTAAATGACTCCTGGTTTAATGCTGATGGTTCATATAACACAAGTTATGCTCCAAATGCAATAGATCCAGAATTATTTTATGATGAAGATGGTCAGCTATGGATGACTTACGGATCTTGGTCAGGTGGAGTATATATATTAAAAATAAATGATACAAATGGACAACCTATATATCCAGGAACAGATTCAGATCAAGATAGCCTTAATCTTACTGATAGATATTTTGGTAAGAGAGTATCTGGAGGTTATACACAATCAGGTGAAGGTGCGGATGTAGTATATGATAAAGAAACAGGATATTACTATATGACTGTAACTTATGGTGGGTTAGCTTCAGATGGTGGATATAATATGAGATTATTTAGATCAGAAAACCCGGATGGTCCATATTTAGATGCAGCAGGAAGAAATGCAGCTTTACCTGGTAATGTTAGTAATACTAATTATGGGATTAAGTTAATATCTAATTATAAATTTAATTGTCAAGATAAAGCTCTAAAAGCAGCTGGCCATAATTCAGTTCTTTTAGAAGAGGATGGAGATAGATATTTGGTTCATCATCAAAGATTTGATGATGGAAGTGAGGGTTCATCAAATGTTTTTAAATAAAGAAGGGTGGTTAGTAGTTGCTCCTTATGAAAATAATGGAGATGAAATTTCACAAACAGGATATTCAAAGGAAGAAATAGTAGGTAATTATCAATTTATTAACCATGGAACTGACACTACAAGTTCTATAGCAAGTACATTAAATATTAGATTAAATGATGACTTTACAGTTAGTGGTGATATAACTGGTACTTGGACTATGGAAAAAGATACTTATTATATGACTATAACTACAAATGATATAACTTATAGTGGTGTATTCTTTAAACAACAAGATGAATCATTAGAAGAAAATAAGGTTATGACATTTACTGCTATTGGAAATAATAATGAATCAGTTTGGGGAAGTAAGCTTGAATTAGATGATTCTCAATCTGTTGATTATGCTGGAAGTTATTTAAAAAATAAAATTCCGAGTGTAACTAAATCTGATATAGAACTTCCTACATTAGGTGCATATGATACAACAATTACATGGAAATCAAGTAATGAAGATAGTATATCTAATGAAGGAAAAGTAAAACGTACAGGTGAAGACAAAACTGTTACCCTAATAGCAACTATATCTAAGGGGGAAGCAGTTATTACTAAAGAGTTTAATGTACTTGTTAAGGGAATTCTAAAAGAGGTTGGAATAGAACCAATTTATAAGTATGATTTTGAAGGTATAGAAGAACAAGGGATTATCAATACAGGTAGTAAGGTTGGAAATGCAACATTAGTTGGGACAGCATGTGTTGTTGAGGATGAAGAGAGGGGAAATGTACTAGAGATTATAAATGAAAAAGGTGCAGTAAAGGTTAATTATTTAGAATTGCCTAAAGATACATTTGAAGGAATTACAGAAGAGGGATATACGGTGAGTATGTGGGTAAATATAGATAAGAATAATCCGAACTATTTTGAGCATAGTGCATTATTTGAAGCGAGTATGACTAATGAAGATGGTACTCCTAATTATCCAATGACAAGAATAAGTGCTAACCTTTTTGGAAGAATAAATGCAAATGGAGCATGGTCAGATGCAACAGAAGTATCTAAACAATTAGAAGGGAATAAGTGGGAATATGTAACTTATACTGTAAGCTCTACTGGAATAGTAGTTTATGTAGATGGTAATGAAGTTGCTAGACAAGATAAAGATATAGCGGCTTGCTTTAATGATAATTTCTTAGCTTTAATGAAAGATGTAAGAGTAGGCAGTGGAAATATATGGAATGATATGGATATAGCAAATGCTAAATTTGATAATGTTTCAGTTTATAATGTTGCATTATCAGATAAGCAAGTAGAGGCTCTTTATAATGATGAAACAAAGGAAAATGAAGAGCAAGAAAATCCAGAAGAACCAGGAGATATAGTAAATCCAGAAAATCCGGGAAGTAGTGATACAGGAAATGTTGATTCTGGAAAGAAGCCAACTGTAAATAATAATTTAAATACATCAAAATTACCGCAAACAGGAGACGTTAATATATTATTTACCTTAGCTTTAGCTGGAGCAAGTGTTACTATTGGGGGAATAAGCTTAAAAAAGAAAAAATTATAATATAGAGTAATTAATAGGGCTGTATCAAAAGTAATTTTGATATAGCCTTATTAATTAAAAAATAAATCTTATTAATAAATATTTATTTTAGTACCTAAGAGTTTTAGAGAATTAGTGTAACTATAGAATTTTGATGCGTTTAGATATTCATCTTTATTATTACTTTTAAATATAAATTGAGTGAAAGAATAATTATATATTTCATTAAATAGTTTTATATTACTCCAATTTTCTCCGTTATTTAAAGAATAAGTAGTATATAAATGATTATATTCCATCCACTGACAGTAAATAATATCCTTATATTTAATTATATTTGGAAATAAGCTTGGTATTTTAGTGCTTAAAAATATATTGTTTTGAATATAAGGAGTTTTATTTTTGAAAAACAAATTCATATATTTACAGTAAAATTGATTTTGATTTTTTTCAGAGTATACAATATGATATATATTTTTCGAATCCTTTAATAATGATAAATAAACCTTTGATTTTTTTGAAAAAGTTAATTGAATAGGAGTATCCCACTTTTCTTTATCAAAACTATAGTTAGCCACAAAAAGTTCTTCATATCCATCTATTAATTTAAAGTAATAAATCTTTAAATCATTTTCATTTATTATTACTTCAAAATTATTTAAAAGTGTATAATTTAAAAAATCTATGTTGCTTTTTACCCAAATATTATTTTTTTTATAATAATGCACTAATGCTGAAAAATGAGACTTTTCTTTATTTATCTCATAATAAATTATATGAACTTTATTATCAAGACGTTTAATAAAAGGAAATTTAATTTTGTATTTATTTGAATCGTATTTTAAAATTACTGTTTTCGATATAATTGAATTATTTATATGTAAATAATTGAGAAACTTATTTTTTTCAGTGAATAATCCATATATATTATCATTAGAATCTATATCAAAATAAATAGTTGATAGAGATGAAATATCTAATAAAATTTTTTTGTTTTTTTATTTCAAAATTAGAATTAACATAATTAATAGAAATTCCATTTTCTACAGAAATAGTATATAAATTATTAAATGAATTCCTAATTAATATTGAGGATTGTTTTATAAATGGCATA
>UQQU01000061.1 GCA_900543325.1 uncultured Clostridium sp.
TCCTGGAGGTTATATCATTAATTTTTCGGCTCCACGTGACGAACAATATTATTCAATTGATTATTGGCAGGTCGACATTTCCTGCATCTCTGTTTACTGAAATCTTCAGTGCATGAGGAGCCATTTCTCACCTCAATAATCATTCTAATATACAATTACATATTATACATTCTACCAAAAATTATATCAAACAAATTATTTTCTTCCCTTAATATCAATTAACTTTCCACTATAAATTCTGTTTTCTATCTTCTTATCAGTTATTGGGTACATTGTCGTTACATAGATATATTCATGCTCCTCATCTACCTCCACTCCCAAAAGCAAATTAGTATAAACTCTCTTAATAAATTCTACAGCAGTCTGTCCCCCTTCATTTTTATAAATACCAATATAGTCGGGTTCTTCTAATATTTTCTTCATCCACTCAAGAATGCCATCTCTAGTCCTTCTATCTAATTGCCTACCATGCCTCTTTATAATATGCTTTAACACTCCTGGGGATGCATATATTACTCCAGTAAACTCTATACCTAACTCATTGGCTACCTTTTGCCTTAAATATCCTACTCTTTTATAGGTACAAAATCTGCTTTCCATACTATCCCTCTTTACTATAATATATTAAGCATAATACTATCTGCTTAATATATTCTATTCTAATAATAAGAGAGTCTACACTAAAATATAGAAAAAAATTGTATTTTAACTTATTTATAACACAAAAATAATCTACCACTAAAATTTAAAGTTAGCAGTAGATTATATTTATGTTATAGAATTATACAAATTAATCCGCCATTACCTTCATTTATAATCTTTTGAAGAGTTTTTTGAATTTTTACTTGAACATCTTCTGGCATTTTATATAGCTTATTTTGCAATCCCTCTTTAACTAATACCTCTAAAGATTTACCAAACATATTACTTTGCCATAACGATGCCGGATCTTTATCAAATTGGTCCATAAGAGCATTAACCAATTCTTCACTTTCTTTTTCTGATCCCATTATTGGACTAATTTCAGTTTTAATATCTGCTTTAATAAAATGTAATGATGGAGCACTAGCCTTAAGTTTAACTCCAAACTTAGTTCCTTGTTTAACTATTTCAGGCTCTTCAAATTTCATTTCACTTAATTGTGGAGCAACAAGACCATACCCTGTTTCCCTAACATCAACTAAAGCATCCTTAATTTTATCATATTCACGTTTTGCAATATTTAGATCTTTCACAAGGGCTATTAAATCGCTCTCACTTTCGATTTCGGCATCGCAATTTTCACTAAGTACTTTATAAAAAATAGTTTCACTTGGTTTAAGTAATATCCTTGCAGTACCTTCTCCAAGATTTATTTCACTTAAATCTGATGCACTTAAATTTTCATTTTCCTTTGCATCACTAAAGGCTGGTTTTATGTCTCTTATCTTATCTACACTTTGACACATTCCTTTGATAATCTTGAAAAATTCCTTCTTTAACCAATGATCTGGCTCTAAGTTTTCAACCCAAAGAGGCATGTCTATATTTATTTCTTTCACAGGGAATTCCTTAAGTACATGCTTAAATAGCTTCTCAATATCCTTTTCTGTCATATTATAAACATCCATAACCTGAACTTCTACATCATACTTTTTCTCTAGTTCATCCTTTAATGCCTCTGTTTCAGGAGAGTTTATGTTTTTTGTATTAAGTACAACTATGAAAGGCTTGTTAATTGCTTTAAGTTCTTCTACTACCCTTTCTTCAGCCTCTAAGTATTCCTCTCTATTTATACCTGTAATGCTACCATCAGTAGTTACCACAAGCCCAACAGTTGAATGATCTGTTATAACTTTTCTTGTCCCAATTTCAGCTGCATCTTCAAATGGTATTTCATATTCATACCATGGAGTATTAACCATCTTAGGCTCTTCATCCTCTAAATATCCTAAAGCCCCTTTAACTATATACCCAACACAGTCTACCATTCTAACCTTTAATTTAATATCCTCATCAATAGTTATTTCTACGGCTTCATTGGGAACAAATTTAGGCTCCGTAGTATGGATAGTTTTACCTGACCCACTTTGTGGTAATTCATCCTTAGCTCTTTCCTTTTTATAAGTATTATCAATCTTTGGTATAACCATAAGGTCCATAAATTTTTTAATAAATGTAGATTTTCCAGTTCTAACCGGTCCAACAACACCTAAGTATATGTCACCTTGAGTCCTTTCTGCAATATCCTTATATATATTGAAATCGCCCATAAGTACACCCTCCTATTTATTTTTAACACTATATATATATTCCTAAGCAAAAAAAAGTATACTACTTTTTTTAGTTTATTCATTTAAATCAAAATTTTGTTTTTTCAGAATCTAGTACTAGAATTAACTTTCTTCTTAAGTATCTATATAGTTAACAATATGTTGTAGGATAAATATTTATGATGTACTTTTAAATTTTATTTTTACATAACTCAATATTATTTTTATCACTATCTAATCTAATAATATTATTAAGTAAAAATACTATTATACTTGAAAATCAGTAACAAAAAAGGTGAAATCACAAAATTGTAATTTCACCTTTTCACTAATAATTTTCAGCTTTTTTATCTCTTTCTAATAGCTCACTAACCATTTTCTTTGCATCTTTACCTTCAAAAAGAACTTTATAAAGAGCATCCGTTATTGGCATTTCAACATCTAATTTTTCTTTTAAATTATAGAATGCATGACAAGCTTTTATTCCTTCAACAACCATTCCTACTTCTTCTACAGCTTCTTCTCTAGTTTTGCCAGTTCCTATTAGGTATCCAGCTCTTCTATTTCTTGAATGCATACTAGTACAAGTAACTATTAAATCCCCCATACCAGTAAGACCTAAGAATGTTTCAATTTTTCCACCAAGCTTAGTACCTATTCTTACTATCTCAGCCATACCTCTTGTCATTAATGCTGCCTTTGTATTATCTCCATATCCTAAACCATCACATACTCCAGCTGCAAGAGCAATAATATTCTTTACTGCTCCACCAATCTCTACTCCAACTAAATCATCATTAGTATATACTCTAAATGTTTTAGTCATAAATAAATCTTGAATTTCTTCTGCAACTTTCATATTTTTAGATGAAGTAAGTACAGTAGTTGGAATATTAAATGCAACTTCTTCTGCATGACTTGGTCCAGATAATACTACAACAGGATTTCCAATCTCTTCTTCAATAACTTCAACTAAAGTCTTATTACTACCTTCTTCAATTCCCTTTGCAATACAAATTACAGGTATAGTTTCATCTATTAATCCTCTAAGACTTCTAGAAGCACTTCTTATTACATGGGATGGAACAGCTAATACTACATAATCACTATCTACAATAGCTTCTTCCAAAGTATTATAAGCCGTAACATTTTTAGGCACATCTAATCCCTTAATAAACTTATCATTTCGTCTGTTTATATTAATATCCTCTACAACAGTATTATCTCTATCGTATACCGCTACTACATTTCCTTTGTTTGCTAATAAAATAGCTAAAGAAATCCCGAAACTTCCTCCGCCTAAAAAAGTCACCTTACTCATAATTAACTATCCTTTCTCTCCCTATATTCTATTTGTATTCCAGTTCCACTGAAATCAAAATTATCTCTTAATTGATTTTCTAAATATCTTTCATATGAGAAATGTCTTGCATTTACATCATTAACAAAGAACACAAACTTTGGTGGTTTTGTAGCTACTTGAGTAGCATAGTATATTTTTAATCTCTTTAATGCTACAACTGGTGGCTCTTTCATTAATATAGCCTTACTAATAACATCATTTAATACACCAGTTCCAACTCTCTTACTATAATTATCATAACATTCCTTAGCAAGTTCAAGAACTTTATGTGCTCTTTGACCTGTTAATGCTGATATAAATAAGAACTTAGCATACTTTATAAACTTAAGCTTGCTTTGTAAGTCTTTCTTATAGTTATCCATTGTCTTATCATCTTTTTCAATAAGATCCCACTTATTAACTATAACCATTATAGCTTTATTTAATTCATGAGCAAACCCTATAATCTTTTCATCTTGCTCTGTTACACCTTCTGTTGCATCTATCATTAGGATACAAACATCAGCTCTTTCAACTGCAGTAAGTGTTCTAATAACTGAATATCTTTCAATTTCTTCTTTAACTTTACTTTTTCTTCTAAGACCAGCAGTATCAATTAAAGTAAACTTCCCAAACTCATTTTCAATCTTACTATCTATAGCATCTCTTGTAGTACCAGCTATATCAGATACTATTAATCTATCTTCACCTAATAATCTATTTATTAATGATGACTTACCTACGTTAGGCTTACCTATCATAGCAATTTTTATGTCATCTTCTTCTTCATCTTTGCTTCCAATTGAATCAAAGTGAGATACTACCATATCAAGCATATCTCCAAGACCTTTTCCTTGACCTGCTGATACAGCAACTGGATCACCTATACCTAAGTTATAGAATTCCCAAGCATTTTCTTCATCTTTTAAGTTATCAATTTTATTAACAACTAATACAACTGGCTTTTTTGATTTTCTAAGCATTGTAGCAACTTCATTATCAGCTGCTGTTAATCCTTCCTTACCATCAACTACAAACATTATAACGTCTGCAGTTTCTATAGCAATATTTGCTTGTCTTCTCATTTGTTTAACTATTATGTCTTGATTTTCTGGTTCTATACCACCAGTATCAATCATCGTGAAAGTATGATTTAGCCATTCAGCTTCTGCATATACTCTATCTCTTGTTACACCTGGTGTATCTTGAACTATTGAAATTCTTTTTCCTGCTAATTTATTGAATAATGTAGACTTACCTACATTTGGTCTTCCAACTATAGCTACTATTGGTTTTGCCATTATTATTCTTCCTCCTGACATGCATCATTTATTACGCTTACTATATCTTCTCCTGTATGATCACATACAAGAACTTTAACACCTAATTCTCTTTCTATATCATCTATCTTTGTATCATCTAACATAATATATTCAGCTGGCCCTAGCTCGTATCCTTTTCTAAACATATTATTAGGCATAATTAAGTACTCGCTATTAATCTTTCCTTTTAATTGTCCTATTATATCTGTCCCTGTAAGAAGTCCTGCAACAGTTATAGTTTCTCCAAAGAAATGATTAATAATTTTATATGTATCTATTTTAATATTAGGGTTAACTTTCATCAACTTTTTCATTCCATTACTTACTTCATCGAAAGCAAGCTTTCCAGTTGCAATTGAAAAAGTTCCTTTTATATTTTTATTTAAATCTTGAGCAGTATAGTTTATGGCCTCTCTAAAACATCTAATCATTCCAATTCCATCTTCTATTTGCTCATATCCATTATAAAAACTTTCTTCAGGTACATCTATACCTGAAACTAAATAAAACTCATCAGAAAATCTTACAAATGGGTCATTTATCTCTTCCATAAACTTCTTTTGGAATTCCTTAACCATTTCTAATTCTTTTCTTGCGGATTCTTTATTAAATGTTTTTACCTGAACTAATCCTTCTCTATATTTAGTAACTCCAATTGGTACTACTGCAATATTTGCAACTGATGGATATAATTCATATAATTCATTAATAGTTCTTTTTAATTCTTCTCCATTATTAACTTCTGGTATAAGAACTATCTGACAATGCATTTCTATTCCCGCATCTGCAAGTCTCTTCATTCTCTCATATACTGATCCTGCAAATCTATTTCCAAGCATTTTAACTCTTAAATCTGGATTTGTTGTATGTACTGAAATATTTATAGGACTTATTCTATATCTTATAATTCTATCTATATCCTCATCTTTCATATTTGTTAAAGTAACAAAATTACCTTGAAGGAATGAAAGACGTGAATCATCATCCTTAAAATAAAGGGTTTCTCTCATCCCTTTTGGATTTTGATCTATAAAGCAAAACATACATTTATTACTACATCTTTTTGCTTTATCCATAATACCGCCACCGAATTCAAGACCTAACTCTTCTCCATAGTCTTTCTCTATTTCATAGTCCCAAATCTCTCCATTCGGTTTTTGTATCTCTAATACTATTTCTTCATCATTAGTTAAAAACCTGTAGTCTATAATATCAACTATCTTTTCTCCATTTACTGATAATAAAATATCATTTTCTTCAATGCCGACTTCTTCAGCAATACTATCAGGCATTACACTTGTTATTACATTCTTCATAATGTCCACTCCTATAATTACCTATCATCTCTATGATATATTAACCTAATAATTTTATTCAGTCAACTAACAGTTAAGTTAATTTCCCAAATTAAATTTTACACTACCTATATATAATTTTTCAAATTGCTAAATAAAAAAAGAATATAGGTTACCCCATATCCTTTATTATTACTCATTTAAGTCTACATAATCACCTTTTGTAGAAAAAATTATCCACTCACAAATATTTGTTACGTGATCTCCAACTCTTTCAAGATATTTAGATGCAAATAATATTTGAGCTCCTTTATTTATTATATTTTCATCTTTTGCCATCTTCTTTAACATCTCGTTAAATAATCCACGATATAATATATCAACTTCATCATCCATCTTGCATATTTCATAAGCTGCATCTACATCCCCTGCAACAAATGCTTCAAGAGATTTATTAATCATTTTTCTTAATACATCTACCATTTGCCAAATAGGATCACACTCTTCACCTAAGACATCTAATTCAACCCTTTTGGCAATTTTACATATATCAACTGCATAATCAGCCATTCTTTCTAAATCTGTAACTATTTTAGAAGTTGCAAATATTTTTCTTAAATCTGTAGCAACTGGAGATTCCATAGCCATAAACTTTAAACATTGTTCTTCAATCTTCCTATTTAACTCATCAACCTTATCGTCATTTTCCATAACTTGCTTTACAAGTTCCATATCTTTGTTTTTAAAAGCTTCTATACTATTGTATATTTGCTTTTCAACTAAACTTCCCATTTCAGCAATCTCTGTTCTTAATAACTTCATTCTCTTGTCTAAAAGATTTCTTGTCATACTCTCACTCCCTATTACAAATTAAATTTTATCCGAATCTTCCAGTTATATAATCCTCCGTTCTCTTATCCTTTGGTCTGTAGAAAATATCTTCTGTTTTACCATATTCAATAACTTCTCCAGATAAGAAGAAAGCAGTCTTATCAGCAATTCTTCCAGCTTGTTGCATATTATGAGTAACAATTACCACTGTATATTGTTTCTTTAATTGATCCATAAGCTCTTCCATTTTATTAGTTGAAATTGGATCTAATGCTGATGTAGGTTCATCCATTAAAATTATTTCTGGAGATACAGCTATAGTTCTAGCTATACATAATCTTTGTTGTTGCCCTCCAGAAAGACCTAATGCTGACTTTTTCAATCTATCTTTTACTTCATCAAAAAGTGCAGCTCCTCGCAAACTTGTTTCAACAATTTCATCTAATTTCTTTTTATCTTTTATCCCATGTATTCTTGGTCCATAAGCTATATTATCATAAATTGACATAGGAAATGGATTTGGCTTTTGGAATACCATTCCAACTTTTTTTCTTAGATCTATTTCATCATATTCCTTATATATATCTTTACCATCTATTAAAATTTCACCATTAATTTTAACACCTTCAATTAAATCATTCATTCTATTTAAAGTTCTTAAAAATGTAGATTTACCACATCCCGAAGGTCCTATTAATGCTGTAACTTTTTTTGATTCTATATCTAAGTTAATATTTTTTAACGCTTTATTCTCACCATAAAACAATTCTAAGTTTCTAACTTGAATTTCTGGTTTTATTATATTTGACATATTTACACCTCAAAATCTATATGCTTTTCTTTAACTATATAGTTACTTCATATATATAGTAACTATATACCACTTATTACGCTTCAAATTTAATAATTAGCTTTATTGAATTTCTTACTTATAAATTTAGCTAATAAATTTAAAACTAAAATCATTACAATTAAAACTATTCCTGCAGCAGCTGCTGATGCAATATCACCTTTTTCTTTAGTTTCAAGGAAAGCGTGAACTGTTAAAGTTCTACCACTTGACATTATGCTTGTAGGTATCTTATAAACTGTACCTGCTGTTAAGAAAAGTGCTGCTGATTCTCCAATTACACGTCCCATAGAAAGTATAACTCCTGAAAGTATACCTGGTATAGCACTTGGAAGTATTACCTTATACAAAGTTTGGAATCTTGTTGCTCCAAGTCCTAATGAAGCTTCCCTATATGAAGGTGGAACTACTTTTAATGACTCCTCTGTTGTACGAATAATTACTGGTAATATAATTATTGCTAAAGTCAATGATCCTGCTAAAAGTGAATAACCAAACTTTAATGCACTTACAAAAAATGCTGCTCCAAATAATCCATAAACTATTGATGGTATTCCAGCCAATGCTTCTGTTGAATATCTAATTACCCTAACAAGCTTTCCTTGCTTTGCATACTCTTGTAAGTAAACAGCTGAAAGTACTCCTATTGGTGTTGCTATAAGTAATGATAAGCCTACTGTATATAATGTAGAAATAATAAATGGCTTTATTCCGCCACCACCTGATGGTTTATAATCTCCAAATAAGTAATTTAGATTTATTAATTTATATCCTTTTATAAATATGAATCCTATTATAAATACTAAAATTCCAACTGTTATTATCGCTGATAAATATAATAATATCTTTAAGATATTTTCTTTAAATTTTCTCATTTTTATTTACCTTCCTTACTAGAAAGTTTTGAAATTACTAAATTTAATATTAAGATGAATACAAACAATACAACTCCTGTTGCAAACAATAACTCTTGGTGAGATTGTGTTGCATATCCCATTTCTAAAGCAATATTGCTTGTAAGAGGTCTTACCTTGTCAAAAATAGATGTTGGTATTTGAACTGAGTTACCTCCAACTAAGATTATAGCCATTGTTTCACCAATTGCTCTTCCGCATCCTAATACTATTGCTGCAAGTATACCTGACTTAGCTGCAGGTACCACAACCTTAAATGTAGTTTCTATATGTGAAGCTCCAAGGGCTAGAGAACCTTCTTTATAACTTTTTGGAACAGCTTTTATAGCAGTAGTAGAAACTGAAATTATTGTAGGTAACATCATAACTGCTAACACAATAATTACTGCTAATAAACTTTGTCCTTGTGGTAAATTGAAAGTTCTTTGAATCCATGGAACAATTACTGCCAAACCAAATAATCCGTATAATACAGATGGTATTCCAGCTAAAAGCTCAACTGCTGGAATTATAATTTTAGATACTCCCTTTGGAGCTACTTCTGCAATAAAAATAGCAGTTAGTAATCCTATTGGTACCCCTATTATTAAAGCTCCTAATGTACCATAAATAGATGCTATTATCATTGGTAATATTCCATACTTTTGATTTTCTGATGTTGGATACCATTCAGTTCCAAAAATAAATTGTGTAAATGATTTTCCTTCTGCGAAAAATGGTCTTAAACCTTTATAGAATACAAATCCTATTATCAATATTAAACTTACTACAGCAATAAGCGCACACACTAGAAATATTGCTCTTGTAACTTTGTCTATAATATATTTACTTTTATTGCTTTTATTTTCCTCTACCATTTCAGTCCTCCTAATGGTAATAACACACTTTGATTTATTTATATAGTAAAAATGCCCCAATACCAGAGGCACCTTCACAGTTGTTTTAAAACTAGTCTATAGTTATTAATTTATTTTCTTCTACTATTTGTTGCCCTTCAGTGCTTAATACGAAGTCCATTAACTTTTGACCATTTTCTGTTAAAGTATCTTCTTTAGTTACTAATATAAATGGTCTTGAAATCTTATAGTCACCAGCCTTAACATTCTCAGCCGTTGGTTCTATATCATTAACACTTAAGGCCTTTACAGTATTATCAATATATTCAAAAGAAGCAAATCCTATTGCATTTTTATTTCCTGCAACTGTAGTTTTAACAGCTCCACTACCATCTGAAATTGTAGCATCTTTTGTTAATTCCTCTGATTTATAACCAACAATTTCTTGGAATGCATCTCTTGTTCCAGACCCCTCTTCTCTTGAAACTACAACTATTGGTGAATCATCACCCCCAAGTTCCTTCCAATTAGTAATTTCTCCTGTATATATTTTTTTAACATCTTCTAAAGATATGTTGCTTACTGGATTTTCTGTATTTACTAGTAAAGCAATTCCATCGTATGCTACTGTTGTTCCTTGAACAGAAGTCTTTTCTTCATCTTTTAATTCTCTTGAAGACATTCCTATCTCTGAAATTCCAGAAATAACATCTTTTATTCCAGCTCCTGAACCATTTTGTTGTATCTCTAATGTTACATTATTATTCTCTTCTTCATATTTTTCTTGAATTTTTTCCATTAATGGACCTACTGAAGTTGACCCCGAAATTGAAATTGTTACTGAACCTCCGTTAGAAGCTGTATTATTTTTTCCTTCTGAACTATTTGATCCACATCCTACAAATGTTGCACCAACCATAGTTACTAACAATGCTCCTACCATTAACTTCAATTTTTTACTTCTCATTTTTATTCCTCCAATTTCATAAATGAATTTTTTATTCATACACCTTACACCAATAATATTATTCCTCTAAAGTTAAAGTAATATTACTTAAAGGTTAAATAACGTTAGATGAATGTTAAGATAACGTTAAATGTGTATATTTTTTGTAACAAAAGAAATAATATTTAAAAAAAAATAAGATAAAAATATATTAAATATCCTTACCTTATTTTTATTTACCATTTTCTTATATTTTATTATTAAATTTATTATTTATTTTTTAATCCTTACAGTAAATGTACTTCCAACCCCTACTTCTGAATCAACCGTTATATCTCCGTTAAACAACTTAACAATATGCTTAACAATTGCAAGTCCAAGTCCTGTCCCCTTTGTAGATCTTGACTTATCTACTCTATAAAACCTTTCAAATATCCTTGGAATATCATTTTTAGGAATTCCTATACCATTATCTATTACTTTGAAAATGAAATATCCATTGTTAGATGTTATAAGAATTTTAACATTTCCATTTTCATTAGAATATTTGATAGCATTTTCTATTAAATTTAAAGCTAATTGATGGAATTTATCCTTACTTCCAATAATTTCACTATCAAACTCATTTATAAATTCTATCTTAATTTGCTTTTTATCTGCTTGTTTTCTAACTATATCAATTATATTTTCTATAACTTCTCTAGGGTTAAAGTTAGTATTATCCAGCTTATGAAGGTTTTCAATATTAGAAAGCACTAAAATATCATTAATTAAATTAGTTAATCTCTCAGCCTCTTTATCAATAATATTTAAAAACTTATTCTTAGTTTCAGAATCGTCAACATATCTTAAAGTTTCAGAAAAACCTTTAATTGATGTTAATGGTGTTTTAAGCTCATGAGAAACATTAGCAACAAATTCACTTCTCATATTTTCAAGACGTTTAATATCTGTAATATCCTGAAGTGCTATTACTATCCCTATTTGACTTTTTGATCCACTTATAATAGGGGCTTTTTTTACTCTTATCTCCCTTTCTACAGGATGGAGTAACCTTATCTCTCTTGATCCTATATCTGGTACTTCTCTTATAAAGTTAATTAAATCATAATCAATAATACAAGATGATATCCTTTTTCCTATTACATCCCCTTGTAAATCAAATAACTTTTTCGAATATGGATTACTTAATATAATCTTTTCATTATTATCTACTGCTATTACTCCACTTTCCATACTCTCCAGTATAGCTTCAAGCTTATTTTGCTTATCTAAGGAGTCATTTATTTTAGTTTCTAATTGATCTGCCATATTATTAAATGTTTGTGCCAACAGCCCAATTTCATCATAATTTCCAATAAGCGCCCTCTTATTCAAATTACCATTGGCAATTTTAGCAGTTACCTTTTCAAGTTCTTTAATAGGATATACAATTATCTTAACTAATTTCACTGCCAATGCTAATGATAATAAAAATACTCCTATTACAATAGCAACATAATACTTTAACATTCCTGAGGTAAACACCTTTATATTACTAACGGGAACTGAACTCCTAATAACCATATCATCATTTATCTTAGTTGCATAATAAACCATATTTATTGATAGTGTTTTACTAAATCTAACACTACTTCCAGTACCATTATTAAATGCATCTATAATTTCTTGTCTATCTTTATGATTTTCTAAATCTGATGTTTCATTATCAAATATTACCTCTCCATCTTTATTTACCACAGTAAATCTAACGGAGTTCCCTTTAAATTTATATGTAGACAAATCCTCACTGGTATAATATCCCTTTGAAAAGCACACATTATATATAGATAACGCTTCCTTTGCATCATTTATAGTATTTATATTCACTAATATAATAAAGGAGCTTGTCACTATAATCAATGCAAATATAACTGTAATTACTACCGATGTTATAATACGTTTTTTCATAAAATACTAGTTGGGGTTAAATCTATACCCTACTCCTCTTATAGTTTCAATAAATTTAGGATTTTTATCATCTGCCTCTATTTTCTTTCTTAAATACCTTATATGAACGTCTACAGTTCTTGTTTCACCTATATATTCATATCCCCATATTTTATCTAATAAAGTATCTCTTGTTAAAATTTTCCCTTTATTTCTGATTAAAATTTCAAGAAGCTCAAATTCCTTAAGTGTTAAATCTAACTTTTTATCTTTAACAAGAATTTCTCTTTTATCAAAGTCAGCCACTAAATCTCCAAAAGTTAATACATTACTTTCAGGTTCAACAATAGAAAATCTTCTTAATACAGCTTTTACTCTTGCAAGTAATTCCCTTACTGAAAAAGGCTTGGTAATATAATCATCTGCTCCAAGTTCTAAACCTAATATCTTATCAACTTCTTCACTTTTTGCAGTAAGCATTATTATTGGAGTGTTTCTAATCTCACTATTACTCCTAACATCTTTACAGACATCATATCCATCTTTTCCTGGTATCATTAAATCTAACAAAATTAAATTCGGCTTTTCTTCAATTGCAAGCTTTATAGCATCAATTCCATTATTAGCTATAACAACTTTATATCCATTACTAGTTAAATTGTAACTTATAAGCTCTGCAATATGCTCTTCATCATCTACTACTAATATTTTTTCATTAGCCATTTCTATCACCCCAATAATTTATTTAATATATGAAAATGAAAATAATCTTCCATATGTTCCATTACTTCTTCTATAAGAAAACAGCTTGTTTTCTTTCTCGCAATGAGTACATAAATTTAAGGAATAAATATTATCATCCTTAATACCTATAGATTTTAAATCCTCTTCAATACATAACTCCATACTTAGATTTCTACCCTTAAAAAGTTTTTTACTAGGTATATTAAATTTATTAATAAATTTCTCCTTTAGTTCTTCTGAAACTTCATAACAACATTGCCTAATATGCGGCCCTATATATGCTTTTATATTAACTACATCACACTTAAAATCATTAATCATTATTTCTACAGCATTCTTAGTTATGTCATTAAAAGTTCCCTTCCAGCCACTATGTATTGCTGCTATAGTAGATGTATTTTCATCAACAAGTATTACAGGAACACAATCAGCAGTAAAAGCCCCAATAATTACTGATTTTTCCTTAGTAACTATGGCATCACCTTCATTTTCAATAAAATCTTTTTGGCTTTTATCATAAACAAAAACTTTATCACTATGTATTTGTTTTATATATTGAACTTCATCAACTCCAAAATCATCTTTAAGTGATAATAAATTATTAACCCCTTCATCTGTATGTCTGTTAAAGCTTCTATCCATTTTTGCATTAGAAAATACAACATTAATATTTTTACCTTCTAACAACCAAAAGTCCTTAAACTCTTTAAAATCATTAACATTTAACTTTTTCATAATTCACCTCTAAATTTTCCTAAATGTATTTTACCATTTAATATATATTTTTACCATTTGCCATGGGTATTTTTTAACATGATTTTAACTTTAGGTATACATTTAATCAAAAATAATTATACCATAAAAAAAGACTGCCTTTTAGGCAGTCTAATTAATTTTTATTTGTCATTAACCCTTTAATTTCATCTAAGAATGTATTAATATCCTTAAATTCTCTATATACAGATGCAAATCTTACATATGAAACTTCATCTATAACCTTTAATCTATCCATAACCATTTCACCAATAGCGCTAGAATCAACTTCAGTAAGCATATTATTAGAAATACTCTTTTCAATATCTTCAGCCAATTCCTCTATTTGCTTTCTAGAAATAGGTCGCTTTTGACAAGCAATAATAAGTCCATTTACAATTTTTTCTCGATTAAAATTTTCTCTTGTTGAATCTCTTTTTACTACTAAAATTGGAATATCTTCTATTTTTTCATATGTAGTATATCTTCTTCCACAACTAGTACACTCTCTTCTTCTTCTAATTGTTGTATTATCATCTGTAGATCTTGAATCTACAACCTTACTTTCATCAAAAAAACAAAAAGGACACTTCAAACAAACCACGCCTTTCTCCTATAGTTATATTTGTATTATACAATCTTTTTTTATTTTATTCTATATTTTATTTTCATCTGTGGTTAATTGTATACCAGAAGCATCAACAATTAATACATCAACTCCTATTTTAATTACCTTTTCCCATGGTATTTCTATATCATCTTCTTTTGCAAACCATCCCTTAGAAGTAGATGGTAAAAATATCGAAACTACTTTATTAGTAGATAAATCAACCTTATAATCTCTAACATATCCTAATTTACTTCCTGTTGATATATCTACAACTTCCATACTTCTTATAGCATTTACTGAATATAAAATCAAATCATCTTCCATAAATATCTCCACCCCTTAAATATGTATTTAAATCATTTACCATAATTATATATATGATATCATCTCTTATTTTATTAAAATAATTTTTAACAAAAAAAAGGACCCTTAGGGTCCTATACATACTTTCTCATGTGTTTTAATGCTGTTTTTTCTAACCTTGAAACTTGTGCCTGAGATATACCGATTTCATCTGCAACTTCCATTTGCGTTCTTCCATTAAAAAATCTTAATGTTAAAATTAACTTTTCTCTATCATTTAATTTTTTCATAGCTTCTTTTATAGATATATTCTCTAACCAACTATCATCACTATTTTTAGAATCACTAATTTGATCCATTACATAAATAGCGTCACCTCCATCATGATAGATTGGTTCAAATAAAGAAACCGGATCTTGAATTGCATCTAAAGCAAAAACTACTTCTTCTCTTGGTATATTTAATTCTTTAGCAATTTGAGAAACTGTAGGTTCTTTATTATTGTCCTTAATAAGTTTATCACGTACAAGTAAAGCCTTATATGCAACATCTCTTAAAGATCTACTTACCCTAATAGAGTTATTATCTCTTAAGTACCTTCTTATCTCACCTATTATCATAGGTACAGCATATGTAGAAAACTTAACATTTTGTGATAAATCAAAATTGTCGATGGATTTCATCAATCCAATACAACCTACTTGAAATAAGTCATCTACATTTTCTCCTCTATTATTAAATCTTTGAATAACACTTAAAACTAACCTTAAATTCCCCTTAATAAAGGTCTCTCTTGCTTGGGTGTCTCCACTTCTCATCTTTAATAAAAGCTCTCTTTTTTCCTTTTCCTTTAGTACTGGTAATTTTGAAGTATTTACTCCACAAATCTCAACTTTGTTAATAATCAAAGTTAATCACTCCTTCAGAAGTAATAACATACTGCATTTAAAATTATTTCCGTTAGAGGATTCTTTTATACTAAAGACAACCTAAATCATTTTATTTATTTCTTTTTTTAACCTACTTATTATTTTCTTTTCTAATCTAGAAATATATGATTGAGATATTCCCAGAATATCTGCAACTTCTTTTTGAGTCTTTTCACTATTACCAGAAAGACCAAATCTTAATCGCACTATTTCTTTCTCTCTTTCATTTAAATTTCTTAAAGCTAAAAATAATAACTGCTTATCTACTTCATCTTCGATTAAGTTATATACAGTATCATTTTCGGTCCCTAAAATATCAGATAATAACAATTCATTTCCATCCCAATCTATATTTAATGGTTCATAAAAAGATACTTCTGCCTTCACCTTACTATTTCTTCTTAAATACATTAATATTTCGTTTTCAATACACCTTGATGCATAAGTAGCTAATTTAATTTTCTTTTCAGGATTAAAAGTATTTACAGCTTTAATCAATCCTATAGTTCCAACTGAAATTAAATCTTCAACACCTACACCCGTATTCTCAAATTTTCTTGCTATATATACAACAAGTCTTAAATTCCTTTCTATAAGCGTATTTCTAACCCTTTCTCCACCAGTACTTAATTTATCTACTAATTCTTCCTCTTCATCTTTTTTAAGTGGTGGCGGTAAAGCATCATTACCACCTATATAATCTACTCTTTTTCTAAAAATATTAAATCTTGATAAGAGTTTATTAAGAAATAAGATTAACTTGCCCATACCTATTATACCTCCTATACTATACCTCTTGATAACAAGGCTTGAAATTCATCTTCCTTACTCAATTTTCTTTCACACCCACATATTACTGCTTCTACCTTTGTCCAACTATTTGCTTCTTCATTTCTAATCATTATATTCTGTCCCTTAAAGCCTCTTACTTCACCTACTTCATTAATAGTGTCATACTTTATAATAAACTTTTTATCATCAGCTATTTCAAATTGATTAAAATAAGTATTTTCAACTATTATACAAGGCAAATTAGTTACCGGCTCTCTCAATTCATTTCCCGTATCTAAAAATCCCTTAACTAGTACTGTTCTTGTTCCTTCTGTAATATATATATCATATAAAAAGTTTTTTACCATTGCTCTATCTTTAAGTAAATCTACAATTCGAGTTATAAAAATAAAAATAATAGCTACAGATAAAACTATAAATTTAGCTGAATTATTTTTAATAACAAACTCTTGCCCAATTAAATATGTATTTTGCATTTGTATTGCTCCAAAACATATACCACTTAGCATGAAGGCTAGCATAAAAAATATTGCAAGCGATTTAAAAACAAATTTTAAATTTCTTTTCTCCATAGAAATATATATCATAATTGCTGGAACCAATATTTTTACTCCTATTGAGCTAAAAATCTTTACATTACAAAAAATAACTAACCCGTATATACCCCCTAATAAAGCTGCTAAATATACATTTCTTTTCTTATAATTAACCCTCAATAACCTAAAAGTAAGTAGCAATAAGAATAAATTGATTATTATATTTTCTAATAAATATATATCAATATAAACTTCCATATACTCGCCCCCTCAATATATAAATTATACCTTCATATGCAATTTTTTTTTGTCACATTGAAGGAGTTTAAAACAAGTTTTAAACCAAGTTTTTTTACATTTTATCCTGTTTTTTTCTTATAAATTTTATTATTTTTTTTATTTCCTTTTTTATGTCTTTTTATGAAGGTAACGTAAATACTTTAAGAAATAAAAAAAAATAGATAGATTAGGTAATATTTATTTACATAATCTATCTATTTATATTAATTAAATCTAACTATTTTCTTGATCTTAAGAAACTTGGAATGTTTACACTTTCTCTATCTAAATCTAATAATGGATCAGTATGAGATGTTGTAGGTTCTTCTTCTTTCTTTACTGGCTCAACTGGTTTTGGTTCAATTCTAGGTTCACTAGCACTTGATACTAAATTACCATTATCTTCTTCAAAGCCAGTTGCAATTACAGTTAATCTAATTTCGTCATTTAAGCTTTCATCAATAACTGCTCCGAATATAATATTAGCGTCCACATCAGCTGCTTCTCTAACAATTTCAGCTGCTTCATAAACTTCTATAGCACCTAAATCTACTCCACCTGTAAAGTTAATTATAACTCCTGTCGCACCATCAATAGAAGTTTCTAATAATGGAGATGATATTGCTTGTCTAACTGCATCTTGTGCCTTATTATCACCTTTTCCATAACCAACTCCCATATGAGCTAATCCTTTATCTTTCATTACTGTTTCAATATCAGCAAAGTCAGCATTAACTACCCCTGGAATTGTAATAAGGTCAGATATCGCCTGTACACCTTGTCTTAAAACACCATCAGCTAATTTGAAAGAATCTAATAGTGTCGTTTTCTTATCTGCCATAGCTAAAAGTTTTTCATTTGGAATTATAACTAATGTATCAACATGTTGTTTTAAGTTTTCTAATCCCATTTCAGCATGTCTCATTCTTCTTTTTCCTTCAAATGGGAAAGGTTTAGTAACTACACCTACTGTTAGGATATTCATAGATTTAGCAATTTCAGCAACTACTGGAGCAGCACCTGTACCTGTTCCACCACCCATACCAGCAGTGATAAATACCATATTAGCTCCTTTTATCGCCTCTGCTATTTCTTCTCTACTTTCTTCAGCTGCCTTTTTTCCGATTTCAGGATTAGCTCCAGCACCCAGTCCCTTAGTAAGCTTTTCACCTATTTGAATCTTAGTATTTGCTTGAGAAAGTAATAATGCTTGCTTATCTGTATTTACAACAATAAACTCAACATTCTTTAACCCTTCAATTATCATTCTGTTAACGGCATTACCACCGCCACCGCCACAGCCTATTACCTTTATATTAGTTAATTCTTGCATATCTAATTCAAAATCTAACAAAATAACTCCTCCTTAAAACTCTCTCTATTAGTAATTTAAATACTTTCATAAAATTAACTTCACTAATTCATTTTTTAACTATACTTTAAAATAAAAAATTATTTCGTACTTTAATTTTACATCATTAAATATATGTTAACAATAGCAAATTGCTAATTGTTGAAGAATTTTGTAATGATTTCTTCACTTTTGTAAAAAATAAGTATCTAAATTTGCCAATTCATCCTAGTTAGTTTATGATTAAATCTTTTCATTAAAATATTATCTTATTATTAATATATAATATCATATTTTAATTGTATCATAAATATAATTCAACGTACACTAAAAAAACTCCTCTATTTTTTAACATTTTTTTTAAATTTTATAACATAAAAGAGCGTAAAAATTTACGCTCATCTAATTTTCTATAAGGTTATCATTCTTTTTAAAATTTCTCTATCTACTGCATAGGTCATTGCTGTATCCATAGAAATAACACCTTTTTTATACAACTCAGAAATTGACATATCCATAGTCTTCATACCATATTTATTACCTGTCTGAATAGCAGATTCAATTTGATATGTTTTTCCTTCTCTAATTAGATTTTGAATTCCTGGAGTTGTAACCATCACTTCAAGAGCCGCTAATCTTCCATCACCATTTATATTAGGTAATAATTGTTGCGATATAACAGCTTGCAATACCGATGCTAATTGAATCTTTATTTGTTGTTGTTGATGTGGTGGAAATACATCTATTATTCTATCTATAGTCTTAGTTGCTCCAATAGTGTGTAATGTTGAAAAAACTAAATGTCCTGTTTCTGCAGCTGTCATAGCTATAGAAATTGTTTCTGAATCTCTCATTTCACCTACTAAAATAACATCTGGATCTTCTCTTAAAATCGCTTTTAATGCACTTTCATAGCTTTTACTATCTTTTCCAATCTCTCTTTGATTTATTATGCATTTATTATGCTTGTGTAAATATTCAATAGGATCTTCTAAAGTTATTATATGAGCTTGCCTACTATTATTAATTTCATTTATCATAGCTGCTAAAGTAGTACTCTTTCCGCTACCTGTTGCTCCTGTTACTAATACAAGCCCTCTCTTCTTATTGACTATCTCCTTAAGTACTTTTGGATACTTTAATTCATCTAATGTAGGTACTTTAAGTGCAATAACTCTTATTGCTATAGCATCACTATTTCTTTGTTTAAAAATGTTAACTCTAAATCTACCTATTCCTTTAACAGAATAAGATGTATCAAACTCACCAATATTTAAATATTCATGGTATTTTTCACCTAAGATTTCTTTAGAGAATTTTTCCGTATCATTAGGTGATAATTTATTACTACCGATTTGAATAAGTTTTTCATTGCACCTTATGGTAGGTGGCAGTCCAACTGTCAAATGTAAATCCGATGCATTCATTTCTATAGTTTTACTTAATAGTTCTTCTAATAAATACATTTTTTCTCTCCTTATTATATTTCATCTATAAGTATAATTAATTCTATTTTAGTAAAATAGCCCACATAATTCAACTTTTTTATGAAATTCACAGGTTATTATTTACTTAAATATTAACTCTTTCTTCAGTTTTTTTAATGCTTTTTTTTCTATTCTAGAAACATAAGATCTTGATATCCCAAGTAAACTTGCAATCTCTCTTTGTGTCTTACATTTCCCATCAATTAGCCCATATCTCATTCTAATAATCTCTCCTTCTCTCTCATTTAAAGAAGTATTTATTTTAGAGTACAAAGCTTTAATTTGTATGTTAGTTTCAACTTTATCAATAACAGAGTCTTTATCACTACTTAACACGTCTATTAGACTTATTTCATTTCCTTCCTTATCAACTCCAATTGGATCATGAAGAAAAGTCTCACCTTTTTGCTTTTTACTACTTCTAAACAACATTAAAATTTCATTTTCAATGCATCTAGATGCATATGTAGCTAATCTTGTACCCTTTGATGCATCAAATGAATCAATAGCCTTTATTAATCCTACTGTACCAATAGATATAAGTTCATCTATATCTTTATTAGGTATTTGATATTTTTTCACAATATGTGCAACTAATCTAAGGTTCCTTTCTATTAATACACCTTTAGCCTTTTTGTCACCAGCTTTTAATAATTCTAAATATTTCTGCTCTTCTTTTTCATCTAAAGGCTGTGGAAACGTATTGTTACCTGAAATATATCCAGTTAAAAATACATTAGTACACAATAATTCTAATATATTACCAATAACTATCACTAAGCTTCCTCCTAGTAGTGCTTATTATATAATATGATAGTTTTTAAAAATATTGCTTAAAGAATTTAAATTAATTTTCTTGACACACTTGTTCGTTACGTGGAAGCGAAAAAATGAAATATTTATTTTCCAGTAACCGGGAAATTTTCACCTAGAATTTATATAATTGATTCCGTAAAGTTTGCTAAAGTTTTT
>UQQU01000062.1 GCA_900543325.1 uncultured Clostridium sp.
TTATTAAAAATTAGCCATAGGCTATTTTTTCATACGAAACTTTACACTATCTTTTGGGTATTCGTTAATATATAGCTTATAAGAAATTACACTAGCAAGTGAAGCTATAATTGTTCCTAGTCCACCTATATTCACTCCTAATAATAGTTCCTTATAGTATGGTGTAAATGCTGAAATAAGCATCGTTGCTGGAACATTACTTATAAACTGACTAGATATTATTGAAGATATAAATGTGCTCTTTTCTGAAGACAATATATTTACCATAAAATCTTTAATTACACTCATAGAAGATATATTGCCTATAAATATAAAAAAGGCTACAAAAGTAATAAGTAATGAGTAATCTACTTTTTTAAATAATCTTTTATTAAAAATCATTATAGCTATTATTGTTATTATAAAAGTAATTCTATAATCAATTAAATGAAATACTGAAAGTATTGTTATGAAAAATAAAACTGAATATATTATTATATCCCTATTATTTTCTATTTTTATATTTTCAACTTGAAAATATAACTTCTCCTTTTTTTCATTCATTGTTATGGCACTTAAAAATACAACTGATAATAAAACTAATGGAAATGTTATCTTAAAAAACTCCATAATATTAACATTGAAATAAGAGTAAATAAAAAGATTTTGTGGATTTCCCATTGGAGTTAACGCACTTCCTAAATTAGCGGCTAATGTCTGAAATACAATAAGCTTTAATGGATTTACATTAACTTTTTTAGCTATAATTAATGTTAATGGTACAAAAGTAATTAAAGCAACATCATTTGTTACTATCATTGCTGAAAAGAAAGTTAAAAATACTAACGTATATGTAATTGCTTTAAAACTTGTACATCTTTTTAATAATGAAGTAGCTATACTATCTAAAAGCTGTAACTCTTTAAATCCTGCTACTACTATCATTAAATTAAATAATAGAATTATTACTTTAAAATCTATATATTCAAACTTAGGTAATGATATAAGTGATGTTCCTATAGCTAATGTTATTGCAATTATTAATACTATTTCCTTTTTTATAAATTCTAAAAATATCCTTTTATCCTTTATTAAATTCAACTCTAAATTCATCTTAAAACCTCTATTCAATTTCTAAATATTTAAAATTAACCTAAAATATCATTTCATAATATCTTTTTATATTTCTTTCAAGCTCAAGTAAATCTACGTTTCTACCAATTCTCAATGTTTCTTTCCCTTCAATAAATAATAAAAATATAGGTAATGAAAATACACCATATTTTGCAGCTAAAGCTAAATTTTCCTCCCCATTAATTTCTCCACTCTTAATTTGTGGTAAACTTTTTAAAATACTTTCAATTTTATATTTTATTGCTTCACAAGCACCACAATCCATTCCTGTAAAATATAGTACAGCTATTTTATTATCATTAACTAAATTTATAATATCATTTTCACTAAATAATGTATTCAAAATATTTTTCACCCCTTTTATAAAAAAATTATATCTTTAATCTTATCTTTGCTCTTAAATTATATACCTATAATCTACAAAAAAATAGCTACTACTTAAATTTATAAGTAATAGCTATTTATCTTCTAATTATTATTTTTATAAAAATATTCTAAAATATCATCAAAAGTTTTAAACTCCAATCCAGCCGATTCACAACATTCAGTTATAGCTTCTTCCATCTCATTTATTGGAATATCCTTTATTGTCTTACACTCTATACCTTCTTTACAATATGATTCACAAATTGCCTTTTCTAATTCCTCTTCTGATACTCCCTCTTCTCTAAACATACTTAAAAATATTTCTCTAATATGATTTTCTCTCTCAATTGTTGTTAATATATTCTCCATATACCCTCCGAAACAAACTTTCAAAAATTATAATCCAATTATATTATATCATAATTTAAGCTTTTATAACCTAACTTAGAATGTAAATACTTAATTATAGTGACATCTCCTTATTATATAAAAAAGTTGTTATTCCATTAAATATTTATCTACAGATAATGCAGCATTTCTCCCTTCTGCAATTCCCCACACAACTAAAGATGGTCCTCTTCTTGCATCTCCAGCTACAAATACCTTTTCCTTAGATGTTTTGTAATCTACATCAGTTGCATTAATACTTCCTCTATTATTTAACTCAACACCTAAATCTTTAGCTATATAATCTTCAACTCCCGTGAATCCCATAGCAATTAAAACTAAATCAGCATTCCAAATCTTTTCAGAACCTTCAATTTCCTTAAGATTCATTCTACCATCTTCACCTTTAACCCACTCTACATCAACAGTCTTAAGAGATTTTACATTTCCATTTTCGTCTCCATAAAACTCTTTAACGCTAGTTAAATATCTTCTCGGATCATGTCCAAACTTTGCAATATACTCTTCTTGACCATAGTCAACTTTTAATACTTTTGCATATTCTGGCCAAGGATTATTTTCACCTCTAGTTTTTAAAGGCTCACCCATTATTTCAAATTGATTTACAGATTTACATCCTTGTCTAAGTGCTGTACCAACACAGTCAGTTCCTGTATCTCCTCCACCAATTACTATTACATCTTTATCAGTGGCTAGAATATCTGCTCCTTTATTAAAGGCTGAACCAATTACTCTCTTTGTATTATTAGTTAAATATTTTACTGCAAAATGAATTCCATTAAGTTCTCTTCCAGGCACCTTTAAATCCCTTGGTTTAGATGCACCTATTGTTACAACTATTGCATCATATTCTCTATCTAATTCATCAAAAGTAATATCAATACCAACATTTACACAAGTTTTAAATGTAATTCCTTCTTCTTTAAGAAGATTAACTCTTCTTTCTATAACAGTCTTTTCAAGCTTCATATTTGGTATACCATACATCATAAGTCCACCAACACGATCTTCTCTTTCATATACAGTAACACTATGACCTAATTTATTTAAAAAGTCTGAACATGCAAGACCTGATGGACCTGACCCTATAACAGCAACCTTTTTTCCTGTTCTTATTTGTGGTGGATTAGCTTTAATAACACCTTCACTAAAGCCTTTTTCTATTAAATACTTTTCATTAGCTTTAACTGTAACAGCATCTCCATGTAATCCACAAGTACAAGCATTTTCACATAATGCAGGGCATACTCTTGAAGTAAACTCTGGAAAATTACTAGTTTTTAAAAGTCTTTTTAACCCTAGTTCCCATTTTCCTAAATATACAAAGTTATTCCATTCAGGAATAAGGTTATGCAAAGGACAACCAGTTGCCATTCCATTTAACATTATTCCTGATTGGCAAAATGGAACACCACAGTCCATACATCTTGCCCCTTGATTTTTTCTCTCCTCTTCAGTAAGAGGTGTATCAAATTCATTCCAATGATTTATTCTATTTAGTGCATCCTCTCTACTACAATTCTTTCTACTAAATTCCATAAAACCTGTTGCTTTTCCCATGATACTCCCTCCTTACATTACCTTTCCTGTTTTTTCATAGAAAGCATTAACTAAAGCTTCATCTCTAGTAAATCCTTTTTCTTCATTTATTTTAACAAGCTCTAAAACTTCCTTATAATCCTTAGGAATTACTTTTTTAAATTTAGTTACATATAAATCAAAATTATCTAAAATAGTTTTAGCTTTTACTGAATTTGTAAGATTATAATGCTCAGTAATTATTTCTTTTAAGAAGTTAACATCTTCATCATTGGGCTCTTCAATAAGTACCATCTCTTTATTAACTTTAGAAACAAACTTATTGTTTTCATCTAGAACATAAGCAATACCACCACTCATACCAGCAGCAAAATTAACGCCTGTTTCTCCTAATATAACGGCTTTTCCTCCTGTCATATATTCACAACCATGAGCTCCACAACCTTCAATTACAGCTGTTGCTCCTGAATTTCTTACACAGAATCTTTCACCAACAACTCCATTAAAGAATGCCTTACCAGATGTAGCCCCATATAATGCCACATTACCAACTATAATATTTTCAGCTGCAACTATTTTGCTATTCTTAGGTGGATATACAACTATTTTTCCTCCTGATAATCCCTTACCAACATAATCATTACCATCACCTTCAACTTCTAAAGTTAAACCATTTGGTATAAATGCTCCAAAGCTTTGCCCTGCTGCTCCTGTACATTTAATCCATACTGTATCTTCTGGTAACCCTTCTGTCTTATGTCTTCTAGTAATTTCAGACCCTAAGATAGTACCAAACGTTCTATCTGTATTTAAAATATCAAGTTCTATTTTAACTTTTTCTTTATTATCTAAAGCAGGTTTTGCAAGCCCTAAAAGTACTGCTGAATCTTTAACTAAATCAAGCTTATGATCATACTTGTTCTCTGAATTGAATCTAACACCATTTTCAGAATCAACTTGTGATTTATCTAATACTAATGATAAATCAACTCTTTCAGCCTTCCAGTTATTAAGATTTTCTTTTTTCTTTAACTTATCTACTCTACCAACCATTTCGTCAATAGTTCTAAATCCAAGTTTAGCCATATATTCTCTTAGTTCTTCTGCAATAAACTCCATAAAGTTTACTGCATATTCTGGCTTACCAGTAAATCTCTGTCTAAGTTCTTTATTTTGGGTAGCAATCCCAACTGGACAAGTATCTAAATTACACACTCTCATCATTACACAACCTAAAGTTACAAGTGGTGCAGTCGCAAATCCAAACTCTTCAGCTCCAAGTAATGCTGCTATTGCAACATCCCTACCTGTCATAAGCTTACCATCAGTTTCAACTCTAACTCTATCTCTTAAGTTATTCATAACAAGTGTTTGATGTGCTTCTGCAAGACCTAATTCCCACGGAAGACCTGCATGTTGAATAGAAGTCTTAGGAGATGCCCCTGTTCCACCATCATAACCTGATACTAATATTACATCAGCTCCAGCCTTAGCAACACCTGCTGCAACTGTTCCAACTCCTGCTTCTGCAACTAATTTTACAGAAACATCTGCATATATATTAGAATTCTTCAAGTCATATATAAGTTGTGCTAAATCTTCTATTGAATATATATCATGATGAGGTGGTGGTGAAATAAGTCCAACTGCAGTAGTTGAATGTCTTGTTTTTGCAATCCAAGGATATACCTTTGATGCAGGAAGTTGTCCACCTTCTCCTGGTTTTGCACCTTGAGCCATCTTTATTTGTAATTCATCTGCATTAACTAAATATTCTGAAGTAACACCAAATCTACCTGATGCTATTTGCTTAATTTTAGATCTCTTTGAATCACCATTAGCAAGTGGAATCCATCTTTCTCTATCCTCTCCACCTTCTCCAGTATTAGACTTACCACCTAATCTATTCATTGCTATAGCAAGTGCTTCATGGGCTTCCTTAGAAATTGATCCATATGACATTGCTCCAGTTTTAAACCTCTTTACAATTGAAGATACTGGCTCTACTTCTTCTAGTGGAATAGGATTTGCTTCAAATTCAAAGTCTAATAATCCTCTTAAAGTTAATCCTTCTTCCTCTTTATTTATTAATGTAGAATATTCCTTAAATTTATTATAATCTCCAGTTTTTGTTGCTTGTTGTAACATGTGAATAGTCGCTGGATTGTATAAATGCTTTTCCCCAGCACTTCTTAATTTATCTCTACCAAAGTTATCTAAGTCAAAATTAAGCTGTTTATATCTCTTGTTATAAGCTTTTTCATGCTTAGATAAAGCTTCTTTTTCTATATCTTTTAAAGTTAATCCACCAATTCTACTAGTTGTATTTGTAAAGTATTTGTCTATTACAGATTTATCTATACCTAAAGCTTCAAATATTTGAGCACCTTGATATGATCTTATTGCTGAAATACCCATCTTAGAAAGTATTTTAGTTATTCCTTTAACAACAGCTGTATCATAATTATTGATAGCTTCTTCATATGAAATTGTAATTATTTCATCTTCAACTAACTCATGAATACATTGATAAGCTAAATATGGATTAACTGCTGTAGCTCCATACCCTAAAAGTGTTGCAAAATGATGAACTTCTCTAGCTTCTGCAGTTTCTATAATAATATCTGCTAAACTTCTAACACCTTTTTTAATTAAATAATTATTCATGGCTGCAACTGCTAACAATGAAGGAATTGGCGCATTTGATTCATCTATAAATCTATCACTTAATATAATTACATTTGCCCCTTCATTAATAAGCTGAAGTGCTTCTCTACATAAATATTTTAATGATATTTCTAAACTATTTTCTTTAGTTTTATCAAAAGTAATATCTAATGTTTTAATATTATATCCATGTCCATCTAGTGATCTTATTTTAGCTAAATCTTTATCATTAATAATTGGATTTACTATTTCTATTTGTCTACAACTTTCAGGACAGTCATCTAATATATTTCCTTTAGAGCCTAAATAAACATTAGTTGATGTTACAACTTCTTCTCTTATTGCATCTATTGGAGGATTAGTTACTTGAGCAAATAATTGCTTAAAGTAATTAAATAATGGCTGTTCTTTTAATGATAACACTGCAAGAGGAGTATCAATCCCCATAGCTGCCATTGGCTCATGCATATTTTGAGCCATTTCATATATATTAGTTTTTAAATCTTCATATCCATATCCAAAAGCTTTTTGATAAGTTGTTCTTTCTTCTTTATCCATAAACTTTTGCTCATAATTATCTATATTTATACTTTTAAGTGGTGTTAATCTTTCATCTAACCACTCTTTATATGGGTTTTCTAAACTATACTTTTTCTTAACTTCTTTATCTTCAATAAGTTCACCCTTAATAGTATCTACTAATAAAATCTTTCCTGGTTCTAATCTATCTTTTCTTACTACTCTTTCTTCATCTATGTATACTGCTCCAGTTTCTGATGAAAGATATAGATATTCATCATCTGTTATATAATATCTTGATGGTCTTAATCCATTTCTATCTAAAACTGCTCCTACTCTATCTCCATCAGTAAATACTATAGATGCAGGTCCATCCCATGGTTCCATTAATGTTGAATTATATTTATAAAAAGCTTTCTTATCTTCATCTATATTTTTAGATTTTTCCCATGGTTCAGGTATTAACATTAATATTGATCTAGCTAAATCCCTTCCACCCATGTATAAAAATTCTAATACATTATCAAAGGTTGCAGAATCTGACCCTTCTTTATTTATTATAGGTAATACTTCAGGAAGCTTATCTCCAAATACCTCTGAAGTAATAGAGCCTTCTCTTGAATAAATCTTATTAACATTACCTCTTAAAGTATTTATCTCTCCATTATGAACCATCATTCTGTTAGGATGCGCTCTTTCCCAGCTTGGGAATGTATTCGTTGAGTATCTTGAATGAACTAAGGCTATAGCTGATTCAACCTCTTTATCTAACAAATCATGATAAAATTCTCTTACTTGTGTTGATAACAACATACCTTTATAAACTATTGTTTTTGAAGAAAGTGATGCTATATAAGCACTACAATTATTTAATTCTTCTTCTGCATTAAAAGCTTTTTCAATATTTCTTCTTAATATATATAATTCTCTTTCAAACTCTCTTGTATCTTCTATATTATTAGGCTTATCTAATACAATCTGTATAATATTAGGCATAGACTCTAAAGCTGCTTTTCCAAGTCCACTATAATCTACAGGTACATCTCTTAATAATAAAGTTTTAAAACCCTTGTCCACTAAAACTTTATTCATTATATCTAGTGCCAATGTTTTTTTATTTTCTTCAATTGGAAGAAATAATACACCTACCGCATACTCTCCGCTTTCGGGCAAATTAACATTAGATTCTTTACATACTTTCTTAAAAAAGTTATGAGGTATTTGAATTAAAATACCAGCTCCATCACCAGTATTTTCATCTGCTCCAGTTCCGCCTCTATGCTTTAAATTTTCTAAAATATCTAAAGCATCATTTATGACCTTATTAGATTTTTCTCCTTTAATATTTACTACAGCCCCTATTCCACATGCGTCATGTTCAAAACTGCTGCTATACAGACCCCAATTTCCTTTCATATATAACGCTCCTTTTTAATAGTATATTTTTTGCATTTTAAAACTAAATATGAAATTATAATTCCCAAAAAAATCTTATTTTTCAATTTTAATCTATTTATTATAATATTAACATTATATACAAATTTGTATATAATTTCAAATTTTTATTATTACTTTTATATACTTTTCTTTTAAAAATTAAGTATTACATTTATTAAAGTTATTTTTTTTAATAATTTATCATTTCAACTCTATAAATATATTAATAATTTACAAGTATCTATTTTAAATTTTATGAATGTTATATTTTTTATTCCGTCATTTTAAAAAAAATTGTTAGAATTTCATTTAAAAATATTAAATTATAATTCTAATATGTCAATTACTTATATTTTGCATTAGTAATCTATTTATAAAGTACTTATTTCTCTATATAAGTACATAAGTTAATTGACATTCTAACTATTACATAATATTATTAAAAGTTGGTAGCAATACCTACTTATACACACAAAAGATAAAGTATGTGAAATACTAATTTACAAAAGAAAGGTGAGATATAATTGAAATTTTTAAAAAATTATGCTTCTTCCCTAATATTACTTATGGCCATACTAATAGGTGGTTTTTTAGGTATACTATTAGGAGAAAAAGCTATAGTATTTGAACCAATAGGGAATTTATTTTTAAACTTAATTTTTACATTACTAGTTCCTATAGTTTTCTTTAGCATTTCCTCTTCTATAGCTAATATGGAAAGTTCGAAAAAGCTTGGTAAAATTCTAGTAATAACTATTATAGTTTTTGCTACTACAGCCATTATTTCAGGAATTATAGGTGTTATTAGCTTTAAGTTATTTAATCCTACTAATAATTTAGATTCATCTATATTTAATAATCTTCTTAACTCTACAAGTTCTATAGAGCAAGAAAACGTTGGCATAATTCAAAAAATAGTTTCAAGTATTACTGTTAATGATTTCTCTGGGATTTTATCTAGAAGTAATATGTTAGCTTTAATCTTATTTTCCATTCTTATTGGATTTGCAACTATGCTTTCTAAAGAAGATGGAAAACCATTTGCAGCATTTTTGCAAAGCGGATCTATAGTAACTATGAAAATGATGGGATTAATTATGTACATTGCTCCTTTAGGACTTGGTTGCTACTTTGCAACAGTTGTTGGACAACTAGGTAGTCAAATACTTGGTGGTTATATAAAAGTATTCATTTTATATATTGTAGTTTCTATTATTTATTTCTTTGGATTTTTTACTATCTATGCTTATATTGCCGGTAAAAAACAAGGTGTAAAAACATTTTGGAAGAATGCCACTCCTCCTGCTGTTACAGCATTAGCAACTTGCTCTAGTGCTGCTTGTATTCCTGTAAATATAGACGCAGCTAAAAAAATGGGAGTTTCAGATACTCTTGCAAATATCGTTATGCCACTTGGTGTTAATATTCATAAAGATGGTTCTATAATTGGTGGTATCTTTAAAATAATGTTCTTATTCGGAATCTTTGGAAGAGATACTAACAACATTGAAACTTTACTTATGATTCTTGGTGTTGGTTTACTTATTGGTGCAGTAGTTGGAGCTGTTCCTGGTGGTGGTGCAATTGGAGAAATGCTTATTTTAAGTATCTTTGGTTTCCCTGCTGAAAGCCTAGCAATAATGCTTGTCATAGCTACAATAATAGATGCACCAGCAACATTATTAAATTCATCTGGTAATACGGTTTGCACTATGATGATTTCTAAATTCATGAAAGAAGATTCTAATAAATAATTCTTTTAAATTATATATGAAATAACTTTTACTAAAATAAAAAGTTATTTCATATATAATATTGAAAGAATTTTTTTGGAGTTTTTATGAAAGATATTTTTAGCAAAATAAATAATTTAGAAAAACTTATAGGAAATACTCCTTTAGTAGAAATCTTATTTAAATACAAAGAAAAACACATGAAAATTTACGCTAAACTTGAATATTACAATTTAACTGGAAGCATTAAAGATAGAGTTGCTATATATATGCTTAAGCGTGCTTATATAAATAAAAAAATTAACGAAAATGATCTTATCTTAGAAGCTACTAGCGGTAATACTGGTATATCTTTTGCAGCAGTTGGAACTTATTTAGGCCACGATGTTCATATTTATATGCCGGATTGGATGAGCTTAGAAAGAATCAAATTACTAGAAAGTTATAATGCAAAACTACATTTAGTCTCAAAAAATGATGGTGGATTTCTTAAATGCATATCCTTAACTGAACAATGTAAAGCCAATTGTTCTGATATTTTTTTACCTCAACAATTTTCAAATATTGATAATATATATTCTCATTACTATTATACAGCTCCTGAAATATACTCAACATTAAAAAAACATCACATATCACCTTCAATTTTCGTTGCTGGGGTAGGTACTGGTGGGACAATAATGGGTATATCTAAATTTTTAAAAGAAAAAAATCGCCATTTAAAGGCTTATCCTATTGAACCTGCTTCATCACCAACGCTTTCAACAGGTACTCATTCAGGTTATCATCGCATTCAAGGAATTTCAGATGAATTCATTCCTTCAATAGTAAATTTACATGAATTAGATGATATTATAAGTGTTGATGATGGTGACGCTATAATTATGGCTCAAATGCTTTCTAAAGAATTAGGACTTGGTGTTGGAATCTCCTCTGGTGCTAATTTTATAGGTGCTATTAAAGCTTTAGATATTAACAAATCTGTTTCAGGTGCTATAACTATTTTTGCTGATGATAATAAAAAGTACATCTCTACTGATTTAATGAATAAAGAACCTGTTAAATCTGAATTTATCTCTTCAGATGTCAAACTTCTTGACTTTAGAGTTCTTTAACTAAATTGCTCACTACATTGATAGAAAAAATGAAATACTTATTTTCCGGGAATGGTGAAATTTTCGTCTAGAATTTATATCTTTGTTCCATTTAACTTGCTAAAGTTGTAAAAGCCGCTGACGCTTCAATACAACTTCTTTACGCAAGTTAAATTCCACAAAGATTAAATTCTACGGCTCAATTTCAATATTCCCTCCAAATTAATATTTCATTTTTTCCTTTTCCATGTATTTGATTATAACATGCCCCTTTTTATAGTTAATGTTTTGTTCTACAAATTATTTTGATATTATAGTTATCTTTTTAATTAAGAATATTTTATTAAATGCAAGGTATTTTTATTTAAATTTTAAATGAATACAAATATTTATCTTAAGCAAACTATAAATATAAAAGAAAACTTAAGGAGATGTTTGAAATGAGAAAAAGATTTAAACTCTTATCTTTATTACTATTATCTTTATTACTATTGGGATTAGTTGGATGTGGAGATAATAACACTAATAATACAACTAATGATTCCACCAAGAAAAACCCACCTACTAATCAAGAATACTATGACTATTTAACAGAAAGATATAATCATTATTTTAACAATGATGCCCTTGATACTACATATGATATTTATATAGATGATTTTACATATGATAATACATATGATGAATTTATAACTGAATATAATGATTCTTATGATCAATTAAAAACAAACTTAGAGGCTTTTAAGAATGACTTGGAAAATAACGTTGTAAAAGGAAATGATGAGGTTGATAAATATAATCAAGAAGTAATAACAGCTACTGATAAAGCTATTATTGCAGTTGATGATTATACTGGAACCTTTGGTGAAAAAACAAAAGATTATGCTACTTTATCTAAAGATGAAGTAATAAAAGGTTTAAGATCATTAACATTAGGTGCACATGATGCTAGAGTAGATTTAAAAAACTTAATTGATGATGCTAAAAATAAACTAGGAATAAAATAAAACAAAGTTAGCCCCGGTTTTTAAGTAAATCGAGGCTACTTTTATTTTACTATATAGAAGAAATATATTTTCATTATTTCTTATAATAAATAACAAACGATACAATTAAGAGGTATATACTAATGAAAAAAAACATTAAACTTTTCTTTACTTTTTTATTAACAGCTATAATTTTATTATCATCAAATTCATTTCCAATAAACGCTTTATCAGATGTTAATATTATTCAAGATTCAGATAGCTCTATTTCACTACCAAGTCACTTTCGTAAAACAAGTGATATATCAAAAATTTCAACTCTTAAATCATTAAATACAAAAGGTTTAGAACAACTTAATATATCTGGAAGCGGTCAATTTACTACTACTAATTTGCAGTTATTAATTGAAAATATTGATACTCATCTTCCTATAATAGATATTGATTTGAGAGAAGAATCACACGGATTTATTGATGATACGGCTATTAGTTTTGCAAATTCAAATAATAATGCAAATATTAGCCTTACTTTAAATGAAGTTATTGAAAAAGAAAATAAAGACTTATCCTCTATTAAATTAAATGAACCATTAACCTTATTTAACAATAAAAAACAATTGTACCAAACTTAGTAAATAACGAAACTAGTTTAGCACAATCAAATAACATATCTTATATTAGGATTCCTGTAACTGATGGAAGTCTACCTAGTGAAGATATGGTTAATTATTTTATGGATATTGTTAAAAATAATCCTGAAAACACATGGTTCCATTTTCATTGTAAAGCTGGAGTAGGTAGAACAACAACATTTATGATAATGTATGACATTATAAAAAACGGAAATGAGGTTAGCTTACATGATATCATTGGTCGTCAACTATTATTATCAGGTATTTCACCAAAAGATTATGTAGACTTTTTTATAGGTAAAAGATATGATTTCTTTAATAAGTTTTACAATAAATATAAAACTTGCAAATATTCAATTTCTACAGTTAATCTAACTAAGAATATAAATTCTATAAATAAAAATATTGGCTTAATAAATTGTAGTTGTAATACTTCTATTGAATCTAATGACTATTATATTAAAGGAAATATAATACCTAAATATCTTTATGTTATATCTGACAAAAATATGACTAAAGCAGAACAAACAATGATTGTAACTCTTCAAGGGCTTATAGCCTCAAAATCTGAAAATCAAATATATATTCTAAGTTCTATGGAACCTGATTATAAAATATGGCTTGAGGATTTAAATAAAAACTATAATGTAAAATATGAGGTGATCAAAGACCCTTGGAAACTTATAGATAAATTTAAATCTCAAATTAATGGATATGTTTTATATAGTACTGTAAAGCCTCCTTCAATAAATAACGCTTGTACCTTTGCGTCTTTGAAAGACTCCATAGCTATTGATGAATCTATAGAATCCACACTAAATGATCATGGTATAACAACTTTAATTAAAGATTGTAGAGATACAGATAAATATTGGGCATTTAATAATCTTTGGAATTCTGGATTAAATCATTCTACGGTAATAGAATTACCTAGTGACAAATATATGTCATTACGTGACTATGCAATTCTTTCAAAATCATTGATTTTTTACGAAAATGATGTAAATGATATTTCTTTAAGAGAGTATATTTTTAGCTCTATGAATGATGGTGGTAGAATATTAGGCTGGGGACCTGATGAGCACACTAATGTTTCTATTGCTTCTAGCTTTGGAATTGATATGATTGCTGCAGATTGGTCTTATAACCTTTCAGTATTGAGCTCATATCCATCAATACCCATGAATCAAAAAACTAGTAAAGATATGATTCAAGAAGATGGAGTCCATTATGTTACTTTTATAATGTCTGATGGTGATAATCAACAGTGGCTCCTAGGCAGTAATTATAATACTAAAGATTGGTTTGGTTCTCCTTATAGAGGTAATTTTAATTTAGGGTGGTCCTTAAGTCCTTCATTATATTATTTAGCTCCTACAGTTTTTAATAAATATTATGAAGCTGCAAGTTCATCAAAATATAATGATAATTACATAGTTGCTGCTTCTGGTAATGGATATATATATCCTAGTAAATATCCGAATGATAAACTAACTTCCTATACTAAGCGCCTTAATGACTACATGAAAAATGTTGATCAACATACTGTGTTAATTCTTGATGACGAAACTTTTTATAAAAGAGATTTATGGGATAAGTATACTTGTAATTCTAATATAGATGGTCTCCTTTACTTAAATTATGATATAAATAATGCCTATAAAGGCAAAATAATTTGGTCTAATAATAAGCCTATAATTTCTTGCCGTGACTTACTTTGGGGTGGCATAGAGGATGAAAATCAGTTACTTTCTAACATTGATGATAGAATTAACTTAGGTTATACAAATATTAAAGATGCAAACTCTTATACCTTTGTATATGTTCATGTTTGGAGTAATACAATGGATAATGTTAATGATGTTATAACTAAATTAAATAAAAATCCTAAGGTTAGAATTGTTACTCCTGATACATTCGTTAAGTTAATCCAAAACAATATTTCACATACTCTATAAAACAAAAATCTCATAGAAACTTTATAAAATTTCTATGAGATTTTCTTTTAAAAACCTTCTATTACAATACAGAAGATAAAATTATATTACAATTACTTAATTTAAATGTTAGTTTCCAAATTGAAGTTTTTAAAACTATTAAGAAAATGAACTTCTCTATTTCTATACGCAAGATAAGATAAATCTTAATATATATTACGTAAATATACTTAATTATGTTACATATATTTAGTACTTATTTTTACCATACTAATATAACCTTTTAATTGTAAGAGCATCTTTAGCTTTCTTTCATATAACAGTATATATTATTATTAATAAATAAAAATAAAAGGTCTTATTAACTTTAAATAATAAAACCTCATAAATTTTATTTTGTCATTTAAATTTATTTTTAAAAAATCTACTACATCATTATATAAATTACCTATATCTGAAAATATAATAGATGTAGTAGCTAAATTTTATTTCTTATCTGTTATTTGAATAGCCTTAGCTGATACTTGAGGTGGATTTGATTTTGTCATAGCTTCACTTAAAACAAGGAATATAACATCACCTTTTTCTATCTTAAATGTCTTAGGATCAACTTTTTTAATATCTATTTCTTCCCCTTCTTTTGGACATTCATTTAGAAGTATTAATGTCTCATTATCTACAACTGCTATTAATTCTTTACTATTTACAGTAAGCCCTTTAAGATATCCCTTAACCTTTATGTTTAAAGTATTATCTTTTTCATTTTTTTGAACCTCTTCTACCTCACCCATAAAAATCATATTAGGTTCAGGTCTCTTACTTGCAAAAACATTACAGCTACATATTAATAAAAATACTAATGTTAATACTAATATTCTTTTGTGTTTCATAATATCCTCCTTAGTTAAATTTAGTCAATAATAATATTATTCTTCTAAAAATAATAAGTATGCATTTTAATAAAAATACTAATTAATATCTTTTTATTTATTAAATAAACTATTAAATTTCTTTTATATCACTTAATATTATTGATTAAACCCTTTACATACTGTATTATAAAATTAGATATATATGGAAAATAGGAGGGGTTTTATGAGAAATATGTTTAATTCAGATAGCAGCTTTTCTAAGATTATGAATAAAATTGCTGATTGGTTTATTTTAAATATTTTATGGATATTTTGTAGCATTCCTATAGTAACAATAGGAGCTACAACCACAGCTTTATATTCTGTTAATTTAAAAATTATTAATAATGAGGAAGGAAATTTAATAAAAACATTCTTTAAATCATTTAAGGAAAATTTCAAAAAATCAACAATAATATGGTTAATTATTCTTATAACATCTATAGTTTTAGGTGTTAACTTAGTTTTTTGGCTAAAGTGTGGTTTATCACTATCATACTTCGCATTACCATTTATATTTTTTTCTTTACTTATTTTTTTATTAGTCACTCCATATATATTCCCAATATTAACAAAAACTAAATGTTCTATTTTAAATACTTTTAAGTATTGTTTCGTTATTTCATTAAAAAATCTTCCTTATAGCTTACTTATTACCTTATTTGGAGCATCTATATTATTTGCAACTTTTTACTTTCCAATAGTATTTTTATTTATGCTTCTTTTAGGAGTATCATTGCATAGCTATATGGTATCCCGTATTTTTTTAATTGTCTTTAACAAAGATATAAACTTATTTAATAAAATTATCTCTTAATTTTATATTTAAATAGAAAGGGGCTGTATCAAAATAATTTTTGATACTAGCCGAATAAGAAAGGGAGGATTCGAATTCGAATCCTCCCTTTTGCACATAATATTGTTATGAAAAACATTAAATTAAAAAACAATATTATTCACATTCATCAATTAGGATTCCCAATTAATTTAGAAATTATTATACCAAAAGATGATTCAGTAAGAACATTATACGAAGTAACGGAGGGATTAGATTATTCAAAATTATATGAAGCGTACTCTACTGAAGGTAGAAATCCAATGATCTTACCTGAAACATTATTTAGAATAGTTGCTTATGGCTATATGGAAGGTATATATTCTAGCAGAAAACTTGAAAAAGCTTGTAAAAGAGATATTAACTTTCGTTGGCTTTTGCAGGGGCAAAAGGAACCGAGTCATAATACAATTGCAAGATTTAGAAGTAAAAAATTAGAAGAATGTGTAGAAGACTTATTTTCACAATTTATAATTGAGTTAGAAAAGCGAAATGAAATAGAATTTGAAAATTTATTTGTTGATGGTACAAAAATCGAAGCGAATGCTAATAGATATAGCTTTGTTTGGAAAAAGGCTACTGATAAATTTGAAGAGAAATTACAAAATAAAACTCATGAAATATTATTAAACATAAATTCAGAGCTTGATTTAAGTTTAAGTGTACCTGATGAAAAGATTTCAATTGAATATGCATTAGCGGTAAAAGATAAGCTTACTGAAATTAAAGAAAAAGAAGGCCTAGATTTTGTATATGGAAAAGGCAAAAGAAAAAGTAAACTTCAAAAATACACTGAATCAATTAATGATTTTATAGAAAAGCAAAGTAAATATGCTGAATACAATAAAATTTTTAATGGAAGAAACAGTTTCTCAAAAACCGATCATGACGCTACTTTCATGCATATGAAAGAGGATCATATTAAAAATGGTCAGTTAAAACCAGCATATAATGTTCAAATAGGGGTAGAAGGTGAATATATAGTTGGAATAGATATATCAAGCGAAAGATCAGATCAACTTACCTTTATACCATTTTTAGATAAATTAGAAAAGAACTTAAATAAAAAATATAAATCGATAACTGCTGACGCAGGATACGAAAGTGAAGAAAACTATACATATTTAGAAAATAATAATCAAAAAGCGTTCATTAAGCCTCAAATATATGAAAAATCAAAAACTAAAAAGTTTAAAAATGATATTAGTAAAAGAGAAAATATGCAATATAACGAAGAGGATGATTATTATATTTGTGCTGCTGGTAAGAAATTACTTCCTAAAGGATCTACTACAAGAAAATCAAAATCAAACTTTAAATCAATAGTAAATATCTACGAAGGCGAAAGCTGTTTAGGTTGTGAATATAAAAATAAATGCACAAAAGCTAAGAATAATAGGCAATTACATGTTCCTAAAGAATTTTTAAGATTAAGATCTGAATCATTAGCTAATATAACAACCAAAGAAGGGATACGTTTAAGAATAAATAGATCTATTCAAGTTGAAGGTGCATTTGCAGTAATTAAACAAGATTATGGATTTAGAAGATTTTTAATGAGAAGGAATAAGAAAGTCAAAATAGAATTATTGATAATGTCATTTGTCTATAATGTTAATAAATTGCACAACAAAACTTTAAAAGATCGAAACGACCAGCTATATAATAATAGAGTAGCACTAATAAACACTACTCTATTAATTTTAAATTATGATCTTATAAACTTTTTTTAGTAGTTAATACAACACCTGAACTAATTAATATTAGCGCAATTACCACTATTACATATGAGCTTATAGGTGCTCCTGTTTGAGGTAATTTTTGAGCTACTATATTTCCATCAACTGTATTCTTTTCTGCAATTACAAAGCTTGAGAAGTGTGAAGTCTTGAATATTACATTATTTCCATCTATTCTAGTTTCCATCATTTCAAACTTCTTTGTTGTTTCGTTGTAGTAGAATACCGCAAGTTTATCTTTGTTTAATCCATTTAATTCTTCGTTAGTTAAAGTAATTTTAATTTCTGCAACACCATTTGCAAAGTTGTGGATACTAACATTTCCACTGTCTTTTTCAACTATTAATTCAAAGTTAAATACTTTCTTTAATCCTTTGATATCTTTAGTTATATCAGAGTTTTCTACAACATTATATTTTAATTTAACAGCTTTTGCACCTTCTAATATAGATTTATCTATAGTGTTGAAAGGAATATTTATATCTATGTTATTTGAAGCTGTAATTTGAATTGAACCTGTACCAGTTTTTAGTGCTTCAATATCAGTAATTGAAACTTCAAATTTAGTAGTATTTTTATCTAAAGTAATATTGTTAACTGAGTTAGCTTTAATTTCATCAATTTCTACTTTACTAGTAGCATTTTCGCTTGGAGTTACTACTACAGTATCATTCCCAGGTTTCAGAGTATCCTCTGGTTTAGTAGTATCCTCTGGTTTAGTAGTATCCTCTGGTTTAGTAGTATCATCACTTGGTTTGTTAGTATTTTCATCTGAAGGTTCATCAGGTGTTATTTCACTTTCACTTTGAATGAAAATAGTTTTATTTGATGTTTCTGATATTACAATGTTATTTTCATTATAAACATACATTTGTAATTGTGAATATACTTCAGTGTCCTCAAAAATTGGAATTTCATATTTTTTAACAACTTGGTTATTTTCAATTTTTGCAACATATCTTTTAGAAGATTCATCGAAGATAGTCCATAAGTTTCCATCCTTATCTTGAGGAATTGTTGTTAATTTATATAACACTGGAATTGAGTTTGTTTTAACTAATTCTTCATTTATTATTGAATATTCAGCATAAAAGTTTTCAGCATATTCCCTTGAAAAAATTTTACCATCAATATATTTAATACCATATAATGAGAAGTCAGAGTTAACTTTACATTTGTTAACTAATTCACTATTTCTTATTACATATAATAAACTGTTATTTTGATAAGGATTTTCTTGGATAAAATAAGTTCCACTATTATAGTCCATATAACAATCGTAACTATGGTATCCTTCAAATAGTAAGTCAAAAGAATCACTATATAATCCAAAGTATTGTTCAGAAACATTACCGTAAGAAGCATATGCAGAATATTCATACATAGGTTTTCCGTTGTTTACAGTAATTTGAGTAACATAAACATGTGTATTACCAGTTTTATTTTCTTCAGAGTATAAAGTATAATCGGTATTATATTTATTATTAATTTTTTCTATTATCTCATTTTTTATAGAGTTATCAGAAATAGTATCATGTGAAATATTAGGATTACTGCTAGTTGAAATAGTTGGTATTTCATCAGCGGTAATTTCAGTTAAAGCTTGAGTATTAAAATCAAATGAGTAGTAAGTATTTTCTGGAGAATGAAAATCATATATTGAGTGATTAACATAAGTTTTATCATTTCCATCAATTATTGATAAAGATTGATAACCAAATGAAGGTTGTTCAAATTCTTTAATAATTTTTTCAGTTCCATTAGTAAACAATGATAAAATAAAATTTCCATCCCTTTCATAAGTAACTAAAGCCTTATTTTGATATTGTGATATGCTTGTTATATACATATCATTAATAGTTAAATATTGTGGTACTTTTTTAGTAGCATTAGCTTTTAAGTTACCTATTGGTAGCATTATCATAGTAATAACATAAATAACTAAAAGCGCAATAGTCTTTTTAAAGTTTTTCATAAATAAGTGTCCCCCATATTATATTGATTTTAGTCTATTGCATAACCCCCAAAACCTTGTTTTGGTGCGGTTTTACAAACTCATTTTTTCAAGTTTTCCCCCACAATAATTAAATTTGTTTATTTAGGACATACTAAATAAAACAAATGATTAGGAGG
>UQQU01000063.1 GCA_900543325.1 uncultured Clostridium sp.
ATATTATTTTACTTAGTTCGATTTAATGTGTCCACTACTTTATACTAACACCAATTTTATGTATCTATAATATTAGTATTTTGTATTTATGTATTTAATTATGTTAAAATATTACAACATTTAGTAAATAAAAAAACAATGAAATTAAATAACCAATTAGAAGAGAATAAAAGATTAAGTGAGGAAATAATAGATAAAGAAAAATTTAAAAATAATTATTTTATTAACTTATCTCATGAACTTAGAACACCAATAAATGTAATAAATTCAACTGTTCAATTAATAAATTCACTAAATGAAAGTAAAAATGTGACAAATGAAAAACTTAATGATTATATGAATATAATAAGTAAAAATTGTAATCATTTATTGAAAATAATAAATGATATTATAGATAGTTCTAAGATAGAAACTGGAAAATATAAAATTAATAAAGAAAATAATGATATAGTATATATAGTTGAAGAAGCTGCACTTAATATGAGTAAATTTATAGAAGAGAAAGGAATAAACCTTATAATTGATCCTGATATAGAAGAAAAGATTATTTCTTGCGATGAAACTGAAATAGAAAGATGTATAATTAATTTATTAGCAAATGCAGTGAAGTTTACTGAAGAGGGTGGAGAAATTAGAATATATATTAAAGAAATTAAAGATAATATAGAGATAACTGTAGAAGATACTGGCATTGGCATATCAAAAGAAGATCAAGAATTTATATTTAAAAGGTTTGAACAAGTAGAAAGTACAGAAGTCACAAAGGTAAGTAGTAGTGGTATTGGACTTACACTTGTTAAATATGTAATAGAACTTCATGGTGGATATATTAGACTTGAAAGTGAAATCAATAAAGGTAGTAGATTTACTATAGGACTTCCTGATATAGTACAAGGTTTAGGAGATAACTAAAGGGTTTTATTTCAACAACTTTTTTGTAAAAAATGTAAAATAAAGTGTTATAACTTAAATATGTTATAATAAACTGAAGTATAACAAAAGAGGTATAGTAAATGACATTTGAAGAATTAGGAATTAGTGAAGATATAACTAAAATATTGAGAAGTAATGGAATAAAAACTCCAACGGAGATTCAAGAAAAAAGCATTAAAGATATACTATATGGTAGGAATATTATTGCAGAGGCACAAACTGGTACAGGAAAGACATTAGCATTTTTATTACCTGTATTCGAGAATATAAATCCAACATCTAAAAATATTGAATGTTTAATAATTTCACCAACAAGAGAATTAGCTATACAAATTACTGAAGAAGCTGAAGAGTTAAAACAAGGTAAAGATATAGGTATTTTATCTATGTACGGTGGAAGAGATATTGGATCACAGTTAAATAAGTTAAAAGGTAATATTCAACTTATAATTGCTACTCCAGGAAGATTAATTGATCATATTAAAAGAAAAACTGTTGATTTAAAGAAATTAAAAACCATAATTATTGATGAAGCAGATCAAATGTTGCTTATGGGATTTAGAAATGAAATAGATACCATAATGAAAGAAAGACCAAAGAAAGTACAAACTTTATGCTTTTCAGCAACTATGGATTCTGCCGTTAAAAAATTAGCATATAGATATATGGAAGCCCCTTTAGTTATTTCAGTTAAAAAAGAAGAAGTAACACTAGAAAATATTAAACAAGAAGTTGTAGAAACTACGGATAGGTTAAAAAGAGAAGCTTTATGCAATGTTTTAGATGAAGATAATCCTTTTATGGCAATTATATTCTGTAGAACCAAAAGAAGAGCTGATGAATTAGAAGTCGTAATGCATAGAAGGGGATATAATTGTAAGGTTATTCATAGTGATATACCCCAAAATAAGCGTGAAAGAATAATGAAATCTTTTAGAAATGCAGATATTCAATATCTAATAGCCACAGATGTAGCTTCAAGGGGGTTAGATATAAGTGGAGTAGATAATATATATAACTATGATATTCCAGAAAAAGTAGAGACATATATTCATCGTATTGGTAGAACTGGAAGAGCAGGAGAAAAGGGTTATACTTGTTTATTTGTTGATCCAAAGGATTCAAAAATTTTAGGTGAGATAGAAAAGAAAATAAAATTTACAATTCCGAGAAGAACAATATAAAAGTATGTTTAAATAAAAAAATAAGATGGTAATGATTATTTATTTAAAGAAAATAGATAAGCGGTAGAAATATCCCATGGCGTAAGCTATGGGATATTTTTTATGTTAATTCATAGAGAAGAGTGTATGAATAATAGATGAATATTATTGAGAAAATTCATTTAGGGTGATAATCTAAAACATATAGTTTTTAAAACTACATAATTTAGAATGACAATCAAGATGGTTTAGAATATTACTTTAAGTAAAAAGGAGAGAAGTTATGATTAGAATAGTATCAGATTCATCGTCACTTTATTCAAAAAGTGAGGGAATAGAGAATGGAATAATAATTGCACCACTTGCAGTAACAATTAATGGACACACATATAAAGAATATGAAGATATAAAAACAAAAGAATTTGTAGATATAATAAATGAAGGACATATTCCAGCGTCATCACAACCTTCAATAGGAGAAGTATTAGAAATATATGATCAATATAAAGATGATGAAATAATTAATATTTCGATGGCAGATGGATTATCAGGCACATATAATTCAGCTTGTATAGCAAAAGGAATGGCTGCAAATCCAGAGCGTATAGAGGTTATAAATTCAAAAACATTATGCGGACCACATAGGTATTTAGTGAATTTAGCTGTTGAGCTTGTAAAGGAAGGAAAAACAAAACAAGAGATAGTAGATAATATAAATAATGCTTTAGAAGATACAAAATCATATTTAATACCACATGATTTTGATTTTCTAGTTAGAGGTGGAAGAGTTTCAGCACTTGTAGGTAAAATAGGAAGTGCTATAAAATTAGTACCTGTTATGACATTATCAGAGGACAAGCAGTCTTTAGTTAAATTTGCAACTAAGCGTACCTTTAAAAAAGCTATAAAGAAAATAGTGGAAGAAATGATAGAATGCGGAGTAGATTCAAATTATAAAATTTATATCACTCATGCTTGTAAAGAGGATTTGGCAGAAGAAGCAAAAAATATTATACTAAATGATATAGAAAATGCAGATATAGATATTAATTTATTAAGTCCTGTATTTACAACTCAAGGTGGACCAGGTTGTGTAGCAATACAATATATAAGAAAACATGAGTTATTAAAATAAAATATTGGGAGATATCAATGGAAAGTTTAGAATTTCATATACCAAGATTTAATGAACTACCAAGAGTTCCTCTTTATAAAGATCAAGTAATTACTTATTTAGAAAATTTGGTTAAAGTAATAAATATTGAAGGTGACGAAAAGATAATAACACCTACAATGATTAATAATTATGTTAAGCAAAAGGTTGTTTCACCACCAAAGGATAAAAAATATAATGAGAAACATTTAGCATACTTAATTGTAGTTTGTTTATTAAAACAAGTATTTACTTTGCAAGAAATATGTGAACTTATTAATATTCAAATTGAAAGTTGCCCCATAGAAGTAGCATATGATTATTTTTGTGAGGAAGTAGAGCAGGCTATAAAGGCTGTCTTTTCTACAAGGGATTTTTCATATCCTACATCTACAGGAACTACAACTAATGAGAGTGAAATATTAAGATCTACTGTTATGGCAGTTGCAAATAAAGTATTTATTAAGAATAAATTAAAACAAAATAAATCTAATTAGTATTATTAAGTTGTTAGAATTCTAGTGATTGTATATAATTAAATAGATTAAAATTTATGATTATTAGATATCTAAGGAGAAGTATAGATGGTAACAATTAAGGATGTTGCAAAAGAAGCAGGGGTATCAGTAGGAACAGTTTCTAATGTAATAAATAATATCCAGGTTAAACCAAGCACGAAAGCTAAGGTAGATGAAGCTATTAAGAAGTTAAATTATGAGCCTAATATTTATGCTAGGGGATTTAAAATGAACCGAACTAATACTGTTGCAGTTATCTTACCTACAATATGGAATCCGTTTTTTAGTGAATTAGCTTATAATATAGAAAAAAATCTAAAAAAAGCCGGAATGAAGATGATTATTTGTAACTCTAATAAAGATAATAAGGCTGAAGTAGAATATATATCTATGGCTAAGCAAAATAAAATGGATGGTATAATAGCTATAACATATAGTGATATAGATGAGTATGTTTCTGAAAGAATTCCTTTTGTAAGTATAGATAGATATTTTTCTAAGGATATAACATATGTGTGTAGTAATAACTTCGAAGGAGGCAGGCTTGCTGCAGAAAAACTTGTTGAATTTGGATGTGAAAGAATAGCATATATAGGGAGAGGTTCTAAGATAAATAATGCTACTAGAAAAAGAAAAGATGGATTTATTAGTTATTGTAAAGAAAAAAGTATAGATTATGACATATGTGAACTTTTGGGTTCTGATGAAGAGTTTAATGAATTATTAGATGAATTTATAGCAAAGAATTTTAAGAAAGATATAAAAATACAAGGAGTTTTTGCTGTAACTGATGAACAAGCAGTAGATTTTATAAATAAGCTAAAGGAATATAACATAGAAGTGCCTAAAGATGTTCAAGTAGTTGGTTTTGATGGAAGTAAGTCGTCAGCTAAAGATATAATAAAAATATCAACTATAAGACAACCAGTAGAACTTATTGCAGAGGAGTCAGTAAAGGCATTAGTAAACATTATAGAAAATAATAAAGTTGAAAAAGAGATAACTTTACCAGTTACTTTTGTTGAAGGATATACAACAAGAAGATAAGAAAAAATAAATGATATTTTAGGATTTTACATGAATGAAGTTTAAATTTAGTTAGCATGAGATAGATAAAAGTCTATTTCTATAAAAAAGAAATTTAACTTATAAAAAAGTAAAATCCTATTTTTTTATAAAAAAATGTTGACGAATTCATGAAAACGTATTAATATAATAAACATAGAAAATGAAACGTTTCAAAAAGGAGAATATAAATAACCGGGGGGTTAGATAAAAATGAGCAAAGATTATAAAGAGATAAGTAAAAGCATTTTGAGCCACATAGGTGGAAAAGAAAATGTAATTAGTGCAGCGCACTGTGCAACTCGTTTAAGATTAGTTCTTAATGATGATAAGAAAGTAAACGTTAAAGAAATAGAAGCGATGCCAGCTGTTAAGGGAAGCTTTAATACATCAGGGCAATTTCAAATTATTTTAGGTTCAGGTGTTGTTGACGAAGTTTATAAAGAGTTTATAAAATTAGCTAATATTAAAGAAGGCAGTAAAGAAGAGTTAAAAAAAGAAGCAGATAAAAAGCTAAATCCATTACAAAGACTATTAAAATCTCTAGCAGATGTTTTTGTTCCTATACTACCAATATTAGTTGCAGCAGGATTACTTATGGGAATTAATAATATATTAACATCTCAGGGCTTATTCATTGAAGGACAATCTATAGTTGAAGCATATCCTCAGTTTAAGGATTTAGCAGAGTTAATAAATACATTTGCTAATACAGGATTTGCATTTTTACCAATATTCTTAGGTTTCTCAGCTGCAAAAGCCTTTGGAGGAAATCCTTATTTAGGTGCTTGCATAGGTGCACTTATGATTCATTCAGATTTATTGAATGGATATAGTTATGGTGCAGCAGTTGTAGAAGGAACTGTGCCAGTATGGAATATATTTGGATTAACTATAGCTAAGGTTGGATATCAAGGAACAGTACTTCCAGTTTTAGCAGCTGCGTTTGTTTTAGCTAAGGTAGAGAAGGCACTGCATAAAGTAATACCATCAGTATTAAATAACTTATTAACACCGTTATTTACAGTATTTATTACTGGAATATTAACATTTGTTGTTATAGGGCCTATAATGAGAGTGGTTGGAGATGGAATAACAACTGGATTATTATGGTTAATTAATACGTTAGGACCAGTAGGAGGAGCTATATTTGGATTCTTATATGCCCCAATAGTTATAACAGGTATGCATCACAGCTTTGTAGCTATAGAAACTCAATTATTAGCAGATATAGCAACTACAGGAGGATCATTTATATTCCCTGTAGCAGCAATGTCAAATGTAGCACAAGGTGCTGCAGCATTAGCAGTAATTTTAATTTTAAGAAAAGATGCAAAGATGAAGGGGATAGCTTCAGCATCAGGAATTTCAGCTTTACTTGGGATAACTGAGCCAGCAATATTTGGAGTAAATTTAAAGTTACGTTATCCATTCTTTGGAGCAATGATAGGTTCAGCAATGGGATCAGGCTATGTAATGCTTACGAAGGTACTTGCAATATCTCCAGGTGCAGCAGGTTTACCAGGAGTTATATCAATTAGACCTACATCAATAGTTAATTATGTAATTGCTATGATAATTTCAATTGTTGTAGCTGTTGTATCTACAATTGTTATAGCTAGATTTATGAATAAAAAGCAAGTAGCAAATAATCAAGAAATAGCTGTATAAAATGTGTTATAAGATAGAAGGAATTAGTATAATGCTAGTACCTTCTATTTTGTACTTAAAAATAATAAAAGATATATTAAGGAGAAATAATATGAAAGAGTGGACAAGGGAAGAAAGATATAGAACAATATTAGAAGCATCAAATGAAGAAATTACAGAATTAAAAAAGATAGTAGATAGTTGTCCATATAGACAAAAGTTTCATATTCAACCTACTACAGGGTTACTAAATGATCCTAATGGATTCTCTTATTATAATGGGGAATATCATTTATTTTATCAGTGGTTTCCATTAGGACCTGTGCATGGAATAAAGCATTGGTACCATGTTTCATCAAAGGATTTAGTTAATTGGAATGACTGTGGAGTTGGAATAATACCTACGGAATATTTTGAAAGTCATGGAGCATTTTCAGGAAGTGGTATAGTTGAAAATAATAAATTATATTTATTTTATACTGGAAATACAAGAAATGAACAATGGGTAAGACATCCTTATCAATGTTTAGCAATAATGAATAGTAATGGAGAAATAATTAAAAACAATGAAGCTATAATAAAAGAATTACCACAAGGATATACTGATAATTTTAGAGACCCTAAAGTTTTTAAAGATAATAATAAATATTATTGTTTAATTGGTGCTGAAAAAGAAGAAAATTTAGGAACTATAGTATATTATGAATCAGATAATTTATTAGAATGGAACTTTAAAGGTGAATTAAAAACAGATTTCTTTGGTAATGGTTTTATGTGGGAATGCCCAGATTATTTAAAATTTGAGAATAAGGGTGTATTAATTTTTTCACCACAGGGATTGGAAGCTGAAGGTGATAAGTATGAAAATATATTCCAAGCTGGTTATTTAATAGGTGATAAAATTGATTTTTCTAATGGTGAATTTAAGCATGGTGAGTTTAATGAGTTAGATAGAGGATTTGATTTTTATGCACCTCAAACTACTGAAGATGAAGAAGGAAGAAAAATATTAATAGGGTGGATGGGGTTACCAGAAATAGATTACCCTACTGATAAAAATGGATGGGCTCATTGCTTAACTATACCTAGAGAATTAGAGTTAAAAGGTGAGAAGTTAATACAAAAGCCAGTAAAGGAATTAGAACTTCTTAGAGGAGAAAAGATTCAGGGCGCATATATATTGAGTAATGAAGAAAAAGATATAGATGGATTTAATGAAAAAGTATATGAATTAATTTGTAACTTTAATAATATTACTGGTAGATATGTAGGAATAAAATTAAGAAAAGGAATTGATAGTGAAACTGTATTTTATTATGATATAGAGAATAAAAAGTTAGTATTAGATAGAAGTAAATCAGGAGAAGTATTTGCAACAGAATATGGAACAGAGAGAAAATGTAGATATGATGGAAATAATTTAAAGCTTCAGATATTCGTAGATACTTCATCAATTGAAATTTTCGTTAATGATGGTGAGGAAGTATTTACTTCAAGAATATTTACAAAAGATGAAAGTAATGGAGTTAGCATATTTGCAGATGATTATGTAGAGATAGATATTAACATATGGGCAATTAATTATAATAATTAAAAGTGGAAGACTGAGGGATATAAAGATTTATTTTATATCCCTCAATCTTTTGTTTTAAATAATAAGTTTTTATTATAAATAGAATTTATAAGAACTTATTATAGTTTTTATTTTACAAATAATGTAAAATATATTTAAGTGATAAAATCACTACATTATAATTAAAGGGGATAATATTATGGATATGTATGGATTTTACTCAGGCGAATGTTTTGATGCTTATAAATATTTAGGAGCTCATATAACAGAAAATAAAGTTACTTTTAGAACATTTGCTCCAAATGCTCTAAAAATAGAGTTAATTGGTGAATTTAATAATTGGAATGGAATAGAAATGAAGAGAACAAATGATCATAAATTTTTTGAATGTACAGTAGAAAATGCCAAACCAGGAATGTTATATAAATATAAAATTTACAATAAAAATGGTGGGTGTGTAGACCATTGTGATCCATATGGGTTTGGTATGGAACTTAGACCAAACACAGCATCTATTATAAGAGATTTGAGTGAATATAAATTTAATGATTATGAGTGGATGAAAAGAAGAAGTGACTGTAAAGATAAGCCCTTAAATATTTATGAAGTACATTTAGGATCATGGAGAAAAAAAAGCGATGATACTTGGTATACATATAGAGAAATATCAGAGTTGTTAATTCCCCATGTAAAAGAGAATGGATATAACTATATTGAAATAATGCCATTAAGTGAGCATCCCTGTGATGAATCCTGGGGGTATCAAAATACAGGATTTTTTAGCCCAACATCTAGATATGGCACAGCTTCAGATTTAATGTATTTTATAGATAAGTGTCATGAAAATAATATAGGAGTAATAATGGATTTTGTACCAGTACACTTTGCTATTGATGGATTTGCATTAGCTAATTATGATGGAACTTCATTATATGAATATCCATATGAAGATATTGAAATGAGCCAATGGGGAAGTAAAAATTTTATTCATTCAAGGGGAGAGGTAAGAAGTTTTTTACAATCAGCAGCAAATTACTGGCTTGAAGAATATCATTTTGATGGCTTAAGAGTAGATGCATTAAGCAATATTATTTATTGGCAAGGAAACTCTGATAGAGGTGAAAATAAAGGAGCTATAGAATTTATTAAAGGTATGAATAAGGGACTAAAGGAGTTGCACCCAACAGCAATTTTAGCAGCTGAAGATTCAACATCATATCCTAAGGTGACAGAAAAGGTAGAAAATGGTGGTTTAGGATTTGATTTTAAATGGGATATGGGATGGATGAATGATACTTTAGAATATTTTAAAATGCATCCATACGATAGAAAAAGAGCTTATCATAAGTTAACATTTTCTATGATGTATTTTTATAGTGAGAATTTTTTAATGCCATTATCACATGATGAAGTAGTACATGGAAAGGCAACTATAATTCAAAAAATGTATGGGGAGTATGAAGATAAATTTAAGCAAGTAAGAGCATTATATATGTATATGTATGCTCATCCCGGAAAAAAACTTAATTTTATGGGAAATGAAATAGCTCAGTTTAGAGAATGGGATGAGAAAAGGGAACAAGATTGGAGTATTTTAAAATATCCAATGCATAACAATTTCTATAAGTTTATGAAAAAATTAAATAATATATATTTAGAATATCCAGCATTATATGAAAATGATTATAAACATAGTGGATTTAAGTGGATAGATTGTCATCAAGAAGATAGATGTATATATGTTTTTGAAAGAATTTGTAGTGAGCAAAGAATTATAGCTATTTTTAATTTTTCTAATGAATATCAAAAGAATTATGAATTAAAAGTTGATTCAATTAAAAAGATGAGATTAATTATTGATAGTAATAGTGATGACTTACAAAATAATGAGGTTATTTATATAGTTAGAGCAATTAATAAAAAATATAAAGATAAAATTGATGAAAGTAAAGAAAAATTTGAAGATACTATATCAATAGATATGCCAGCTTTTTCTGCAAGATATTATTTAGTAGAAAAATAAATTATAATTTTTATGAGATAAAATTAATTTTATCTTTTGATATATTCAGAAATTTATCACCAATATATTAAAAAAAAGAGAATAAGGGGAATAAACCAATAGTTAAAGATAGTGTTATAGATAAAGAAAATAATAAAAAGAAGAGTTCATTTAATAAGTTAAAAAATAAATATAAGGGATTCAATGTATCTGTGATAATATCAGGAGTTGGAGTTTTAGAAGGAGAGATTGTATTTGATTTTCCAGATATAATTGCATTAAAAAACAAAGATAATATAATTGTATTTATTGATGAATCTAAGGTGTTAAGTATATTTTAAGGGCAACTGTAAAGTTTGCCCTTTAATTAACTTTTATGTATTTTTAAAATAAGGATGTTTTTATATAAAATCTTAAATATTTAGATTATAATATTTAAGATGAAAAAATAGTAACTCTAAGATAAAGAGGTAAATATGATTGAAAGAAATAATAAAATAAAAAGTATAAAAAAAGATAGAATTAAAATTAGTAGTATAAAAGATTTTAACAAAATGCTACAAAAGGAAGATTATAATGTTGGGCTATTAAGTGAAATAGAGTTTAAAAAAGAAATTATTAATGAGTTTAATATAAACAATAAGATATATGAAGAAATATATAAAATTCTTGATAAAGGAAATATTACTTATAAAGTAAGGGGAGTTAAGGAATTTATAGATTACATAGAATGTGAAATTATTTTTGAAGATGAACATAACAGATTATGTAGAAAAATAAGTGAAGTTAAGACATTAATTATAGATAGAGTAGAATATGAAAGAATATTAACTACTCAAGATGATGTAGAGGATATTTTAAAGATAATAGAAGAAACTAAAAAATCTGTATCAGGGAAAATAAATGAAGAGGGAAAAGTAAAACTAGAATCTTTAGAAGATGAGATTAATAGAGATTATATTTATGCAAAAGATATTGAGTTGTTAAAAAGAATGATACTTTTCAATAATAAAAATGTAAAAGAAGAGTATGATGAAAAAAGCCAAACTAAAACTTTATTTATTGATATACCAAAGAATATAGGTTTTGATTATATCAAGGCGGAAAAAGGTAGTGTTGAATATTATCAACATATAAAAAGTTATATTCCTAGAATGAAGAGACTAATTAAAAATTTAGATAAATATATTATAGAATATAGTAATAGTACATATAAAATTAATCAAAGTACAGCAATTCAAGATTCTGTAAATATGGCAATAGTAATATATAATGGAAAAGAGTTTAGAGCTGTTAGTGGAAAAAATGATATTGAAAATAGTTGTACATTAATACCACAAGGACAAGAGTATTTTAAAAGCTGTAAAGTTAATAAACTAGGTAAGTTAGGAATAGGATATAATAGAATTAATGATAGTGAGAAGAAGATACTTGAAAAGATACATAAGCTTATAGAGAATGGAAGTTTGCATGATGAAGGAGAGCTTATTCTATATAGTAAGTGGGAGCCATGTCCTAGTTGCTATTATGTTATTAATCAGTTTATTAAAAAATATCCTAAAATAAAATTAAAAATTATGTATTATAAGGAATATGGTGAAAAATAAACATATTTACAAATAAATGTAAATATGTTAATGTTATTTTAATGAAAATTTCATATAATAGTAAATGTAATTAATATTTAGTATACGTTGAAAGGGAAAAGTATTATAGAATACAGTTTTTAGAGAAAAAGTGTCATGGGCTGAAAGCACTTTTAAATATGCCTATAAGAAAACTACCCTGGAGTTATGGTTTAGTATCAAGATAATGAGAAATACCATCGGTGAAGATCGATAATACTTTTAAAGATGAATTGAATTTTTAAATTCAATTTGGGTGGAACCACGGATATAGCATTCGTCCCAAGCTTAGGGATGGATGTTTTTTTTATATTAAAAATAACTACGCAGGAGGTAGATGTGTAATGATTAATGTAAAATTAAAAGATGGATCAATAATAGAAATTGAAGAAAACTCAAGTGTATTAGATTTAGCTAAATTAATTAGTAAAAAACTTGGAAAATCTGCAGTTGTAGGTGAAGTTAATGGAACCTTAGTTGATTTAGATTATAAGCTTAAAGATAATGATGAGGTGAATATAGTAACCTATGAGGATAAAGCGGGAATTGAGGTTATGAGACACACTACCTCACATGTAATGGCTCAAGCTGTAAAGAGACTTTATAAAGATGTAAAATTAGCTATAGGACCAACAGTAGAAAATGGCTTTTATTATGATTTTGATATTGAAATACCATTTAATAATGAGGATTTAGTTAAAATAGAAGAAGAAATGAACAAAATTATAAAAGAAGATATCTCATTAGAAAGAGTGATAGTAAGTAGAGAAGAGGCTTTAAAATTAATGGAGGAAAGAGGTGAAGTTTATAAGGTAGAACTTATAAAAGCTCTTCCAGAGGGAGAAACAATTTCTCTTTATAAGCAAGGGGATTTTATAGATCTTTGTAGAGGACCACATCTTTTGTCTACTAAAGGAATAAAGGATTTTAAATTAACTAGCGTTGCAGGAGCTTACTGGAGAGGTAATGAAAAAAATAAAATGCTACAAAGAATTTATGGAGTAGCATTTGCTAATAAAGAAATTTTAAAGACTTATTTAAATAATATAGAGGAAGCAAAAAAAAGAGATCATAGAAAATTAGGTAAGGAATTAAAGTTATTTACTTTTGTTGATGAGGGCCCAGGATTCCCATTTTTCTTACCTAAAGGAGTTATTCTAAAAAATAATTTAATTAATTATTGGAGAGAATTACATCAAAAAGCTGGATATGTTGAAGTAGAAACTCCAATAATGTTAAATAAAAAGCTATGGGAAACTTCCGGGCACTGGGATCATTATAAAGAAAATATGTATATTTCAATGATTGATGAAGAAGAATTTGCATTAAAACCTATGAATTGTCCAGGTGGAATGCTTATTTATAAAACAGAAACACATTCTTATAGAGATTTTCCAATAAGAGTTGGAGAGCTTGGAAGAGTTCATAGACATGAGCTTTCAGGTGCTTTACATGGTCTTATGAGAGTAAGGGCATTTACTCAAGATGATGCTCATATATTTATGTTGCCAAATCAAATAAAATCAGAAATTAAAGGGGTTGTTGCTTTAATTGATGAAGTTTATTCAAAGTTTGGATTTAAATATAGTGTTGAGTTATCTACAAGACCAGAGGATTCAATGGGAAGTGATGAAGATTGGAATATGGCAGAAGATTCATTAAAGGCAGCTCTTGAAGAAATGAATTTACCTTATAAAATTAATGAAGGTGATGGAGCATTTTATGGACCAAAGATAGATTTTCATCTTGAAGATAGCTTAGGTAGAACATGGCAATGTGGAACTATTCAATTAGACTTTCAATTACCACAAAGGTTTGAATTAGACTATATTGGTAGTGATGGTGAAAAGCATAGGCCAATAGTTATCCATAGAGTTATCTTTGGAAGTATTGAAAGGTTTATTGGTATATTAATTGAGCATTTTGCAGGTAAATTCCCAACATGGCTTTCACCAGTTCAAGTTAAGATTTTACCTATTTCGGATAAATTTGTAGATTATGCTAATGAGGTTAAGAGAAATCTAGAGTCAAATGGATTAAGAGTTGAAACTGATTTGCGTACTGAAAAAATAGGATATAAAATAAGGGAAGCAAGAAATGAAAGAGTACCTTATATGATTATTATTGGTGAAAAAGAAGAAAATGATAAGACTATTTCAGTAAGAAGCAGAGATAATGGTGATGAAGGAGCTGTTGATTTAAATAGCTTTATTGATAGAGTAACTACTGAAATAAAAAATAGAAAATAAAAAATTATGTTAGGAAAAGGAGATTGAATTTATAGCAAATCTTCTTTTCCTTTTTTTGTTAAATTAAAATATAGAGAAATTATGAATTTTAAATTACTATTTTTAATTTTCCTAGATAAGGAAAGTTACAGATGATATAATGACTATTAATATAAGAACGTTTAATATAAATAAAAGAGTGTACAAGAGAGATATATAAGGGGTGAAGTTATATGGCACAAACAACTAAAAAGGCATTTGCTACATCTTTAAAAAAATTATTATCACAAAAGCCATTAGATAAGATTAAAATTACGGATATAACAGAGGATTGTGAAGTAAATCGTCAAACGTTTTATTATCACTTTAAGGATATATATGATTTATTAGAATGGGTTTATACAAATGAAGCAACAAGGGCTTTAGGAGATAAAAAGACATATGATACATGGCAAGAAGGGTTTTATGAAATATTTGAATATATTTTAGAAAATAAAACTTTTGTTTTAAATACTTATAATTCTGTAAGTAGAGAATATTTAGAAAGATATTTATATAATGAAACATATTATTTGCTTTTGGGTGTAGTTGAAGAAAAATCAAAGGACATGTCTGTTAGAGAGAAAGATAAGTCATTTATTGCAGATTTCTATAAATTTGCTTTTGTTGGATTAGTAATTGATTGGATAAGAAAAGGCATGGTGGAAGAACCAAAAGATATTATTAAGAGATTAAATACATTAATTTCAGGAAATATTGAAACCGCATTAGAAAGATATAGAAATGATAAACATAATAAATTAGAATAATAAAATTTGGACAAACTTAAAGGTTTGTCTTATTTTTTTACAATTTTAAAGGTTTGTTTAAAAATAGGACATAGGCATAATTTTGTCTATAGAAGATGTTATTAGAAAGTAATACTATAAGCATATAAGATAAATCTACGAAATTTAATAAAAAATAAATTGTTTTTATATAAGAGGGAGGAATTTATATGTATTATAGTAATGGTAATTATGAGGCATTTGCTCGCCCAGAAAAACCAGCAAATGTAGATAGAAAATCAGCTTATTTAGTAGGGGCAGGACTTGCATCTTTAGCAGCAGCATGTTTTTTAGTTCGTGATGGACAAATGAAGGGTGAGCATATTCACATATTAGAAGAAATGAATATTGCAGGTGGAGCTTGTGATGGAATTAATGATCCAACAAAAGGTTTTGTAATTCGTGGTGGACGTGAAATGGAAAACCATTTTGAATGTTTATGGGATTTATTTAGATCAATTCCATCATTAGAAACAGAAGGTGTATCTGTATTAGATGAATATTATTGGTTAAATAAAAAAGATCCTAATTATTCTTTAATGAGAGCTACAGTAAATAGAGGTGAAGATGCACATACAGATGGTAAATTTGGCTTATCAGATAAAGCATCTATGGAAATAATAAAACTATTCTTTACTAAGGATGAAGATTTATATGATAAAACAATAGATGATGTATTTACAGAAGAGTTTTATAAATCAAACTTCTGGCTATATTGGAGAACTATGTTTGCATTTGAAGAGTGGCATAGTGCATTAGAAATGAAACTTTATATTCAAAGATTTATTCATCATATTGGTGGACTTCCAGATTTCTCAGCATTAAAGTTTACTAAGTATAATCAATATGAATCTTTAATATTACCAATGGTTAAATATTTAGAGTCACATGGGGTTAACTTCCAATACAATACACAAGTTACTAATGTAATATTTGAAAAAGAAGGTAAGAAAAAAGTAGCAAAACAAATTATTTGTATTCATGATGGAAAAGAAGAAAAAATAGACTTAGTAGAAGATGACTTAGTATTTGTTACAAATGGTAGTTGTACAGAAAATGCTACATTAGGTGATCATGATACTGCACCGGTTTTAAATACTGAAGAAGGTGGTTGCTGGAGATTATGGAGAAACATCGCAGCTCAAGATCAGGACTTTGGACATCCAGATAAGTTTTGTACAAATATTAAAGCTACAAACTGGGAATCAGCTACAGTTACAACTTTAGATGATAGAATACCACCATATATTGAAAAAGTATGTAAGCGTGATCCATTTAGCGGAAAGGTAGTTACAGGAGGAATAATAACAGCAAAAGATTCTTCATGGTTAATGAGCTATACATTAAATCGTCAGCCACATTTTAAAACACAACCTGGAGATCAATTAGTTGTGTGGGTTTATGGATTATTTACAGATGTTCCTGGTGACTTTATTAAAAAGCCTATGAAGGAATGTACAGGATATGAAATTACTCAAGAATGGTTATATCATTTAGGGGTTCCAGTAGATGAAATTCCAGAAATGGCTAGAAATTCTGCAAGAGCTATACCTTGTATGATGCCATATATAACAGCTTTCTTTATGCCAAGAACAGCTGGTGATAGACCCAAAGTTGTACCAGAGGGATGTGTTAACTTTGCATTTTTAGGTCAATTTGCAGATACAGTTCGTGATACAGTATTTACAACTGAATATTCTGTAAGAACAGCTATGGAAGCAGTATATACATTATTAAATATTGATCGTGGAGTTCCAGAAGTATTTAATTCTTGTTATGATATTAGAGTATTACTAGATTCAACTTCTAAAATGATGGATGGTAAGAAGATTACAGATATAAAACTTCCATTAAAAGCTAAGATGGTTGAAAAGAAAGTATTTAAAGAAATTCAAGGAACTGTAATTGAAGAGTTGCTAGAAAGGTATAAATTAATATAAAAAAATATTAATTATTATTAAGTAAATATATAGGTTTAACTTACTATAGAAAATTGTAATTAGAGTTATTTATTGATAAAGAAAAGAGATTATCATAATTGATAGTCTCTTTTTATGCATTTAAATCAAGTTATATATAAATAGAAATGTAGTGATAATTAAAAATTAAGGTACATAAGTTAATATATAGTAGAAATAATGTTATAAAAGGAGGAGAGATTATGAGCAATGTTAAGATAGCAAATGTATTAAATAATTTACCGTTGATATTTGAAAGAAATATAGGTCAATATGATAATAAGGTACAATTTGTATTAAACAAAAAAGAATGTACAACCTTTTTTACTGATAAGGAGATAGTATTAGCATTTAGAAGTAATGAAAAAATACAAGAGTTGAAAGAGTTAGATAGTAGTAACTTATATAATACATCACTAAGAAAAATGGAAGAGTATCAAATTAATGTTTTGAGAGTTTGTTTTAAAAGTTCAAATAAGATTCCTCAAATAATAGGTAAAAATGAATTTAATTGTACATTAAATTATTTTAAGGGAGAAGATATTTCAAATTGGAAATGTTCTATACCATTATATGAAAAGCTATTATACAAAGAAATATATAATGGAATAGATATATTATATTATGAACGTGAAGGGGTTATTAAATGGGACTTTATAGTTGAACCTAATAAAAATATAAACAACATATTATTAAATTTAAATGGAGCAAATAACATAGAGTTAGATGATAATGGAGATATAAATGTTAATATAAAAGAAAGAATATTAAAAATATCAAAACCTGAAGCTTATCAAAATAATAATGATGAAAAAATAGAAAGTAGCTTTGGAATAGATGAGGACGGTAATATAAAATTTAATATAAGTAATTATAATGAAGAAGATAGTTTAACAATTACCATGTCAGTATCATTTGATAATTTTAATTCTACTTGTGTAGTTGATAGAGCAAATTCAATAGCTGTAGATGAAAAGAACTGTGTATATATTACAGGAGAAGTAGGTTTTCAAAACTTTCCAGACAAGAAGATTTATAAAAATGTTTTAAGTGGAAAGGATTATGGTGCTTTTTTGGTAAAGATAGATACTACTAAAAAGGGACAGTCGGCACTAAAGTATGCAGCTTATATTGGTGGGGAAGGCATTGATGAGGCTGTTGGAATAGCTGTGGATAATGAAAAAAATGCATATATAGTAGGAGCAACTAATTCAATATATGAATTTCCAGTAACAGAAAAATCATATGCATATAGTTATCCAGGAGGAAGTAAAACAGGTTTTTTAATTAAAATAGACACTAAAAAGGTTGGATTAAGTAGCTTAGTTTATGGAACATATTTAGGTGGGAATTCGTATGATTATGCTTATTCGGTGGCAATAGATAAGGAAAAGAATGTATATGTAGTGGGATTAACTAATTCAAATTTTGGATTTCCTATAAGTGAAAGTGCTTATGAAAAAAATAATGATGATGCTGTTGATGTTGGATTTTTATTAAAACTAGACATAAATAAAGAAAGAAAAGATGCATTGTTATATGGAACATATTTTGGTGGAAATGACTCAACTAGTTTTTCAGCATTAGCAGTAGATGACAATGGTTATGTATATGTTACAGGTGTTACTCAATCAAAAGATTTTCCTGTAACACAAAATGCTTATGAAGCTAAATTTGAAGGAGGATTAAGTAGTGCTTTTATATCTAAATTTAATTTGAATAAAACAGGAAAAGAGAGCTTAATATATTCCTCATTTTTATGTGGAGATGGGGAAGAAGCTGGATATGGAATTGCAGTTGATTCAAGAGAATGTGCTTATATAACAGGAGTAACAAATTCTTTGAATAATTTTCCTATAACCCAAAATGCATTTCAAAATAGTATATCTAACATAGAGGGGTCGGGGTTTCTTATTAAGGTAAATACACAATTATCAGGAGAAAAAGGACTAGCCTATGGAAGTTATATAGATGGAAATGGAAGTGATGTATGTTCAGATATAAAAATTGATTATAATAATTATGTATATATATGTGGGTTTACAACATCAACTGATTTTCCAGTGAATAGTTATGAAAATGGTTGGGTAAAAAATGGATATAATTCTTTTTTATTAAAATTAGATCTAAACAAAGAAAGAAGAAAAGCTTTATTACTTGGAACATTCTTAAGAAAAAATATAAATGATTTTGCATTAGGGCTTGCATTAGATAATGAATTAAACACATATATTACTGGATATGCTCATTCAATTTCTGAAGATAGAAGTAAAGAAAAAGAAGGCTATTATGAAGAGAGTTCAATATCTATAATGAAAGTAAGCACTAGAATATGCAATTTAAGTATAGAAAAATCACAATATAATATTTATGTTGAACCCGGAGGAAAAACTCAATATGAAATAAATATTATAAATAATGGTCCAGATGTAGCGACGGATATTAGAATTACTGATGTTTTAGGAAGAGGAATAACAGTAAAAGAAATAAGTGTATCAAAGGGATCAATTCATCAACTAGGAAAGGAAATAATATGGAAAGTTAGCGAGCTAAATATTGGTGAGAGCGCTAAAGCAACTATTAAGATCAGGGTTTTAATAAATAGTGAAATATCAGAAAAAGAAACTTTTATTAATGTAAATGACAATATATATTGCTCAAAGAGTAGTATATAAAAAGTGTCCTTAGTTATCTATAAATAGTATTACGATTATCTTATTTGTTTAGATAATTAGTCAATAAGATAGTCGTAATAATATAATTGATATTTTTTTGACAATACATATAATTTCTTATAAAATGGAATATGTGCACTTAAATTACATGAATATTAAATAGTCACAGCATTTAGTCGAAGAAAAAAACATAATAGTAAAGGGTGAAAAAATTGAAAAAAGCAATTAATTTGATTAAAAGATTAGTAATGTTTTTTGTTGGAATGAGTATAATTCAATTTGGTGTAGCTTTATTTTTAAAGACAAGCATTGGAT
>UQQU01000064.1 GCA_900543325.1 uncultured Clostridium sp.
CCACTGATAAGGATGAAATTAATGATAGGATTAAGAAGGTTAATTTAGATAATATTTTTGAGCAAAAACTAGTTTAGAAATAGAAGCCCTAAATGGTTGCTATACAATGATTTAGGGTTTTTATAAAAAGTTAATACTTTAAAATAATATACTCGTAAATGATATAAATAAAAGAATAAGAGAATTAGTGTTAACTATTTTTCATTATTAAAATAGATTTTATAATTCGAGGTTTTAAGAAGTATGCTAACTTGGCTTAGAATTGAGTTTCGGTTTTATTGAATGTAATAGGAAGAGGTAACTATGGTTGAATTAAAAACTTTAGGAAGAAGAATGGATTTAGCGAACTAAAATATATATCAGTTTTAGAATATAGGGAAGCTACAGATTATAAAAGAACAAAAACAAGAATCCATCATCATATTATATATCCGGTATGGATAGAGATAAGGCAGAAGAATTATGGGGAAAAGGCATGGCTAATGCAAATAGAATGCAAGCTAATGAACTAGGCTTTGAAGAACTAGCAAATTATCTTTCAAAGGATCCTAGAGGAAAGAAAAGATGGAGCCAATCTAAGAATATAGTTATACCAGTGCCAGAGATTAATGATTATAAGTATTCAAATAAAAAAATTATATGAACTATCACAAAACCAAGGGGAAAGAGAAGTCTTTGAGAAGCTTTATCCTGGGTTTATTTATCCTGGCCATGATGTTGTATTTAATGATGTTGATGGAGGGATTTATGTTTATATAAAAATGAGAAGATTAGAGTAGTACAAATTATACAGTAAAACAAAAAAAGGAATTTTATTTATTGTATAGAATTTACATATATAGGATATATTATAAATTTATTTAGGTTATATAAAAATAATATTAACTGAGTATAAACAATAAGGCTAAATATAAATATTTTTATAAGGGGGATATATATTGTGATAAAATTAAAAAAAATTAATATTTCAAAACGCAGTATAGTAATGATAGCACTATTATTAATATCATTATTATCTATTTTTGTTGTGTCAAAAATAGTAACACAACCAGATTTTAATGCATCAACAGTACAGTCATTGAATGATAAAGAATATTTAGTTATGAAGCTTGCAGCAGCTGCAGCAGCAGCTTCGACAGCTTTATCACTTATACCTGGAGATGCTTCAATGCCAATTGCTAATCAAATTGCGGAATTAGCTCCTTATTTCATTTTAATTTTAGGTTCAATTTTATTGGAAAAGATGTTAGTTTCAGTAGTTGGTTATATATCATTTACTTATATTATTCCTTTTGCTTGTGTGTTGGGAATTTTTTATTTGTATACAAAGAAGGAGGTAATGAGAACACTTGCAATAAAATTAGCAATATTCGGGGTGATTCTGTTTATAGCAATTCCATCAAGCATTAAAGTTAGCGACTTAATATATAATTCTTATCAAACCTCAATAGAGCAGACAGTTAAAACTGCAGAACAAAACAAAGAATATATTGAAGAAAAGAAAGAAGATCTTTCTGAAGAAGATCAAAATTGGATGGATAAAGTGGGAGACTATTTATCAAATTTAACTTCTAAAATAGGAAGTGGAATATCTGAAATTATTAAAAAGGGAGAAGATACACTTATATCATTTTTAGATGCTATTGCAATTATGATTATTACCTCTTGTGTTATTCCAATAGGTACAATACTAATTTTTGGTTTAGTCATTAAAATTTTATTCAGCTTTGATAGTAATAGAGGAGCAAGAAAGTTTCAAAAAAATATAGAAAAAGAAAGTTCTATGAAAGAGAAAATATTAACTACTCCAGTTTTAAATGATAATGAAATTAATGGAAATATATCCCTATAAGAAAAAATTCATATTATTTCTAACCAAAGTAAAAATACAGACATATGATTTGTTTATGTAAACTTATGAATTATTAGTTATATTTAGATAAATAATATATTATATAAATTTATCACAGATAAGAAGTCATTATATATTAATTGGCTTCTTATTTTTATAAATACTGAAATATAAGTGTTTGTAATTACTATAGAATACGTATCATAAACGAATTATATTTATGTCTTGAGTCAAGTAACTGAAATTGAATAATCAGGTATTGAAATAAATATAAATGATTTTATGTTTCATGTATAATTAAATTATTTGGTAAGAGAAAATTAAATTTATAAAGAGGGATCTTGATAGATGAGTGAAAAAGAAAAGAAAACAGTTATAGCACAGGAAGATGTAATGAAAATTTTAGATTCTTGTTATGAAAAATGTTTAAATGGTATTCCAAAAGTTAGTCCTAGTGTAGAAGAAATGGCTAACGATTATTTGAAAAAATATAAAACCAAAGAAGAAGCTTGTAAAGCAATGATACGAAATCAAATTACGAAATGTGCAACATCTGGGTTTATTACTGGATTTGGTGGATTCATTACTATGCCTGTAACTCTTCCTGCAAATATTACTAGCGTAATTTATGTGCAAATGCGTATGATAGCTTGTACTTCATATATGGCTGGCTTTGACCTTGATAGTGACCAAACTCAAACACTTGTATATGCTTGTCTTGCTGGTGTTGCAGTCAATAACGTGATAAAGCAGGCTGGTATTAAATTTGGTGTTAAATTTGCAAATGGATTGATAAAGAAAATACCAGGTAAAGTCCTAATTAAAATAAATCAAAAAGTTGGTTTTCGTTTTGCAACAAAATTTGGAACAAAAGGGATTATAAATTTAGGAAAACTTATTCCAGGAGTAGGAGCAGTTATTGGTGGTGGACTAGATTTAGTTGAAACTAAAATAATTGCAGAGCGTTCTTATAAATGGTTTTTTGAACATGATTTTTCTATTAATAAAAAGGATAATGAAGAGGATATTGAAGTTTATGAAAGTGATTATGAAGAAGTTCCTATAGAATAGAATATACTGAATTTAATTAGCAAAATATAAAATTCTTTGAGTTACAAAAAGGCATTGGATTTCGAATCCAATGCCTTTTGATTATTTAAGATCCCATTTTGTAACTTCTCTTTGTACAACTTGAGCGCTGTATTTACTGATTAATGCACCTTTACTTGTTTCAAAGATATTACTTGCGATAATGGTGTCCATTAGGGCTATTACATCTGTGTTTGTAAGTCCAGGTTTTACTTCAGATATTGTAATTGAACTTTTTTCACCACTCTCACATAGAAAGACCATTTGTAATGAGTATTCCATGTTTTCTCCTCCTTTCTATAAGATTTGAATTAATAAAGTTAAGCGTTAGCTTCTAGTGCAGATATTTCATTAACTAAGGTGTATCTAGTTTCATTAGCTAACACTAATTTAATTGCATCTGCAACGGTTACTAGAGCTTCTGGTGTAGCATCTCCGTTAATACCTGAAAAATTTTTTTTCTTGTATGATGGATTACCATCTTTATCAACACCGCTTTGTACTTCAATACTTAAAGTAGTTGTCATTAATTCTTTTGAAATTGCCATGTTATTCACCTCCTTGTAGCTTGCTATTTAATATATATGGTTTAAAAAGAAGAAATCAAAAGTTAATAATAAAATATAAAAAATCTGATAAACTTTTGGCCTATCAGATTTTTTATATTATGCTGCTTTGTCTTTTTCATCTTTTACAACAGCACCTAATTTTACTGAAACAATAGTATTTAATGTATTTATACTATTTGATAGTGAAGTAAGTTGCTTTTCTAGTCTAATCAATAGATAGGCTGTAATAGCTATTGGGAAGCCAGTATTGCCTATTAATGATATAATATCTAAATGTTCCATAATATCACCTCCAAATAATATATATGGTTTTGAAGAGGGGAGTACATGGTCCATTTACTTATAAAAAATAAATCAGTAAGTTTTACTACTGATTTATTCGTTATCAATGAGACAGTGAAAATAATGATTAATTGCCATATCTACTATGGAACTGACATAAACTATATCTGGATGCATGGCTTTGATTTGTTCTAGCTTCTTTAGGGTTGAGAATCTTAGCATATAGCATCTCTTATATTCTAGCTTTTCTCCATCTATTTGAGGGGTAAGTCCATTTACTATTGATAGTTTTCTCATATCTAAAATATCTTTATTATTTTTTTTAGATTTTTGTTTTTCTACTTTAGGTTTTTCAGCTGTATCTGGGGCAGTATGTGTAAATTGTACTGGCTCACTTGTAAATGAAAAACCTTGAACTAAGTTACCTTTTATTTTATCAGGTGATTCAAAACCTATTTCCTCACATTCTTCTTCATAACATATATCGCTAGGATCTATAATTAATCCTTTTTTCCTTCTCACTTAAAACACTCCCTTCGCACTTAATATATATGGGAATATAAGAATGGTTATATAGATATTCTTATATTTTCATATATAAAAGAATATAAGAATAAAAGAATATGCTGGAAACATCAGGGATTGTGAGGTTTATTAATAAAAAAGATCCTTTGAATTTGAATTATTAGTTTTTAAACCATATATCTTTAATGAGAAAAGTTTAAGGGGTGTGGTATTATGATATCTAATAGAATTAAAATTACTGAAGAGGGAGAAGTTTATGACAGATTAGAGATTGCTTTAGCAATTAGAAATTCAACATATAATGATGAGCTTAAGTGTTCACTAGTGGAGCAAAATATAATTAAGAACTGTGATACCTGTAGCTTAAAGTTTATTTGTGATGGCATTGATGGGTTGGCAGATGATTATATAAAAAAGACAACTAAGGTTGTTAGTAGCTTTACACTATAACCTTGAGAGGAATGTCACAATATAAATACTAGCTATGAAATTTCAGCTTAACAATAATTCAATTTTTGTTTAAGCTAGAATAATCTTGGTGTATAATAGTAAGAGAAAAATAATAAATATTTATTTGAGGTGTTGGCTATGGATACATTTATTCCTAGATATAGATATAAATTTAAAGATGAATTACCACATGGAGATAAAAGATATATTTTAACTTATGTTAAGCAGATGATTAGTGAGTTTGTTTATGATATGGGAAATTTGGAAAATAATCCATTTACTTTTCCAGAGGTACAAACATTACTTGATGGCATTACTGTTGGTGGCCATAAGTTAAGTGATCAAAATCAAATACTAAATATAAAGTCATCATGGGATTATGTTGTTAATTTGAGTAGAACAAATTCTTTAGAGTTAAACAAAGAAGTTATTTGTGATATTCATAGTAAAGTTGCTAAAGATGAGGCATTAATAGTAGGTGACTTTAGAAAGGGTAACATTGGAATTGTAGGTACTGTTGAATATAAGTGTATTAATTATGAGGATTTAGAGGAAGTATTTAAAGCTGATATAGATAAAATAAATTCTATAGATAATTTACTTGAAAAAGCTATTATACTTAATCTATGGTTATCTTACTGTAAGTTCTTTTATGATGGAAATAAGAAAACAGCTAGACTTTCATCAAACCTTATACTGTTATCAAATGATATAGGAGTATTTTCTATACCAGCTAGATATAAGGTTGAGTATAATAAATTAATGCTAGATTTTTATGAAACTTTAGAAGCTGATGAAGTAATAAAGTTTATATTAGAAAAATGTATAACGTTTTTCGATGGATTTAACTATAAAAAATATAATGAATTAATCTAAGGTGTTAAAAATAAATCCTCTCATATGCAGTTAAGTTGCAAAAGAGAGGATTTATTTTTAAAAAGGAAACCTTAATCCTTAATTCATTTATCTCTAATCCAGAAACCATTCTCATACTTTTACCTATATTCAATATTGTAAATTAAATTTTTCTATACATGAATAAACGAATTAATTATTAAGCTCTGAATTTATAGCCTGCGGCAGCAAGGAAATCTTGATTACATCAAGATAGTTTAATATAAAAGGGCTCTGCCCTTAAACCTTACTCATAATCTATATATGTTAATTATATTTAATAAAACCATTGCATCAGAATTTAAAAGCTACCGTTCCTTTCACTCACTATGCTTTTAAATTCTGATGCATTAGTTTTATTATCTACTCAATTAAACTTTTATTTTTCGTATCACCCAGTGGCTCCATAAAGATTACCTTACATGAAATAAGATTTTTTGTAGGTATTCCTCTTAAGCAGTAAAAATCATATTTCATTCCTGGTAATCCTTATTCCGCTTAAAAGGAAAGCTTTAAAAATAATTCATTTATTATTATCTTGTAACCTAATCATTATTTTATTTCATAAAAATCTATTTAACTATTTATTATCACTGAAGGTATAAAAGAATTTTTTTAAAGCTCTAAAATAAAGTCCTACGGACAGTAGCAGTCCACTTTTTCAAAGTTGACAGAGTAGAAGTTTGGCTTACGCCAAACCACTAAAACAAAAGTGCTAACGCACCTTTTATATTTATAATAATATTTTTGTTTTGCTTTATTTTTAATTATTATTTTTATTGATTATGTTAGTAACTATTACTATTTAAAAGTGTTATTCCTAATATTAATCTTATTATTGAAGTTACTAGTATACTGAAAATTAATACTTTGGGGCCCTTATCCACCACCCGAAATAGTACAGGATATTACCTTTACTATCTAAGGCAATATAAGTCTCTTAAAATGAAGCGAGCCTTATATTACCTAAGATAGTAATAAGATTAATCTACTCCTATTTAGGGTACCCGGTGGGGGCTATTGTTTAATCTGAAACCTTCCATGCTGGAAGCTCTAATTAAATATAATGGGGCTTGCCCCAAACCCTGGATCCTAATCTATTTATGTTAATTCTAACTATTTTTAATCACGAAACTGCGCTCCTTTAGACAGGTAAAAAAATCTTACTACTTAAATGCCTTTTGGGTACAGGTTGCCTAACTAGTACACCAAAAGTCATTTATTCCGCAATCTTTTTTTACTAGCCTAAGGAGGGGCTTTTACTTTTCTTTAGCAGTCCACTTACCGCTAAGCTCACATGGACAGAGTGGAAATAATTTTTTCAAAATTCTAAATTTAACTTTACCTGTATAAAGCTTAAATATTAGTCTTTGTTTTAAAAAAGTCTGGAAATATGATTAACCACCTAAAAACAGAGGATTTTAATGTAGGAAGCATAAATATAAATATTTATAAAATTTATTTAAATATTACTATTATTTGTGTATAATTAAAAATATAAATCAATGAATATTGGTGATATTTTACAAGAGAGTTTATTTTTTTAAATGCCAGATAAATTAGAATTTGTGGAGGAATATAAAATGGCATGGGATTATGCAGAATTATCAAAGATGGCAAAAGAAAATGGTGGCCCTGAAAAATTTGTAGATTTGCTTATTAATTCAGGAAAAAGAAAAATGTTTCCATGGATAGGAGCAGCAGCTGCGGCTGGAGTTGCGACTACTGTAGTTTTTCAAAAAGCATATAAATATTTATCTGATAAAAAAGCTGAGTCGAATACAGCGATGGAACTGGCTAAGCAAGAATTAATTCAAGGAATTAAAGATTATGATGCGACCCATAACGAAGTAAATTCTGATATTAAGAATATAAGAATGATTAAAGACAACAAAAAAGAATATATAGAATTACTATTTCTGGCTGACGAACAAGAAGATATGATAGATAAGTATCTTGACCGTGGTGAAATGTTTGTTTTGGATGATAATGGCGTAAAAGCTGAATGTGTGATTACACATGAGGGTGATGGTGTTTACGAGCTTAAAAACATTGCTGTTTTACCTGATTATCAACGAAAAGGTTATGGAAAAAGACTGATAGAGTTCCTGTTTTCCTTTTACACTGATTGCAACACTATGTTTGTTGGAACAGGTGATGTTCCATCTACACTTAATTTTTATAAAAAATGTTGTTTTACAGAATCACATCGAATAAAAAACTTTTTTATAGATAACTACGACCACCCAATCTTTGAAGATGGAAAACAACTTGTTGATATGGTTTATCTGAAAAGGGAACGATAAATTACAATTTATCTAGGTGTATAATCTTTAATTTTTCTATAGCAATTTAGTAGTAATGATATATATTAATATTTCAAACGAATCCATAATAAATCATATTTTAATTTTTGAAAAAAATTTTCCGCTCTGTCCCATGAGCAGTGGGACTGCAACGTGAAAAGCAATTGCAAGGGGGGACTAGCTTTCTAGCAATTGACAAAAAGGTACTAGTAGGGCTACCTGTACCTTTTTGTTAATGCTGATTGCCTGTCCCCCCCTTAGCACCGTCTTTTGGTGATATTTACTGGTGCTAATGAGGACTAGAAGGGCTTCCTGTCCTCTAATTAGCAACTAAGGAAATATTACCAAAAGTGTCCCTGCTGCAAAAAGTGGAGGAGCAAGGCTGCCTGTCTACTTTTTGCAGCAAGGACAAGGTGCGTTGCAAGTTTTGATTAAAAATAGTTAAAAGATAATAAAATGGATTATGAGCAAAAAGCTTTAAAGAAAAGAATTAGTTAGTAGGTCATGATATGAAAGTTTTACTGGAAAAGAGCATTGGCCCCCAACGGTTACCTGAAAGAGAAATGTTTAATCCGTAGCATTTCTTAGGTTAAAAAGGGTTCGGTTCATTTTAAGAAACCTTTTTGGCCTTAGAAATACTAGGTAATAACATGCACTTCTTTTAGGTGTTGGATTAAGGGCCCAAAAAAAAAATAAAATAATATTATCTAATATGGATATGTCAGTTATAGTAAATAAGGTAATATTGGTAGTAGATATACTGTGCAATAAAGAAATGTATTTACTATATTAAAGCCATGAAGAATTATAACAATTAGAATAGCAGAATTAATTATAAGTAATATATATTTTTATTTATTACTTTACAAAGTAAAGTTTCCACTCTGTCCAACTTTGAAAAAGATGGACTGCAATTTCTTAATTATGGAGTAAGTGAAAAATAATGTACTAGCCTTAATGGCTTGTACATTATTTTTCGTTTACGGAATAATTATTTCCTTTTTAGAAAAGCAAATAGGAGCATAGTTTACGTAATATTTAAAGAACATAAATTAAGTATAAGAATTGTAATAGTGTCATGATAAATTGAAGGCTCTTATTTGCGCCTAGATAGAATTAACATGATTTGAGCCCAAGGGTTTAAGGGAATGGAATTCCCTTTTAAATTCAAGCTTAAGAATTAATTCTTTTATCTATTTATAGAATAATATTAGTTGTATTGTTAAAAAATTTAGAGAAGAAAAAGAGGTTAAGGATTAAAGATAAGTGAATTAATTATTAAGGTTTCCTTTTAGCCAAATCATGAATAAAGGTCATTAGTTGTAATGAATATATAGATGAAACGCTCTTGTAATATTGAAGTTAATCATTATCTATTATTACGGGTATAATAGTAAAATATTACTATTTTTAGTTTCTTTTAATTTACAATCGGATATATGTTCTGTGTAATTATATTATGGGATAAAGAATGGGGAATATAGTGTGAGTGAAAAGCAAAAGGAGATTTTAGAGATTATAAAAACTTTTATTAAGGAAAATGGGTATTCACCAACAATTAGGGAAATATGTAGGATAGCTAATATTAAATCAACAGCATCAGTACATGGGTATATTAAAAAATTAAAGGATGAAGGTCATATTACAACGGGGATAGATATGCCTAGAAGTATTGCTCTTACAAAGAAAGAAAAGAGTGTTAAAGTTGTTGTAAATGCTATAGCTTTAATGTGTGCAGAGGATAAAGAGTACATATTGCTGCAAGAGAATAAAAATCAACATGCTAATGAGAGTATGTTTGAATTACCAGGTGGAGTTATTAGAGAAAGTGAAAGTGTATATGGATACTTAAGACGTAAATTAAAGGCTAATGGGTTTGAAGTAACAAAGATATTCGGTGAAGATAAATGTAATGAATTAAGCTATGAAGAGGAAGTATTGACAGTATTTAAGCCGTTTTGTGTTAGCCAAAGCTTTAATGATAATAATTTAATTATTTCTAGTACTATTTTATGTGAAGTAGATAGTGCAAATGTTAAAAATGATAGCAATAAATATGATTTTAAGTGGGTTTGTACTGATGAATTAAGAGCTATGCTAGTAGATCATCAGGAAAATATATCAGATCATAATATTGCAGCATTAAAATTATTTTGTAATCTATAAAAAACTATATTAATTAAATTAATATATAAAGAGAAAAGTTATAGTAGGTGGGTTCTACTATAACTTTTTTCATGTTAGGATTTCTTTTCTTAATTGATTTATTGCTCTATTTTTAATGTTTACCGTTGTAGGATAATTAATGTTATTATTTTTTGAGTATTCCTTAAGAGATCCATTATTTATAAGTGTAAAATTAAGTATATCCTTATGCTGCTCAGGTAGTTTGTCTATATATTTATAAAGGTTTTTTGCTAGTATACTGTCAGTAACTTGTACATCTACTGGTTCATTATTTGATGGTAGGACATGCTCCAAGGTTCCATTTAATATTAATGCCTCAGAGCCTTCACATGAGCTTCTATTACAAGTCTTTTTTATTAGATAATTAATGTTGTTTTTAATTGCCATGGTAGCATAAGCAACAAATCTCTTTTTATCTAAGTCATAAATCTTGATGCATTTTAGTAATGTAGCATAACATTCATGCTCTATATCAGAAAAGTCATATCCATGTATAAAGGTTCTTTTTGAGATATTTAATATCATAGGTCTAAATTCTTTGAAAATAATTTCCTTAGATGATACATCTCCATTTTTAGCTTTAGCAACTAAAGATTCTATATAATTAAAATTCATAAAAAATTACCCCCTTTCTTAGTATATATGGTTTTAAGCCATATATTTTAATTGGAGGTGAAATTTTATGAAAGAAATTATATTAGCAATAGACATTGGACATAATGTTCCTTATGACACAGGAGCAGTGGGAATACGTAGGGAGGATGATCTAAATAGGTTGGTTGGAAATTCTTTAATAAGTAAGCTTAGGCAAAGAGGGATTAAGGTTGTGAATTGTACGCCTAATACTGCTAAAAGCCTTAATGATTCATTATACCAAAGAGTAATTACAGCAAATAACTGCGGTGCAACATTGTTTGTATCAATACATCATAATGCATGCCCTGGTGGATATGGAGCAGAGGTTTTATGTATTAAAAATAATTACCAAGATGGATTATCAACAAAGGTAGGAGAAGCTATCTTAAATGAATTAGCTTCAATTGGACTTAGAAATAGAGGTGTAAAGGATAGAAGAGACTTATATGTTATTAACAATACCTCAATGCCTGCATTAATTGTTGAATGTGCCTTTGTTGATAGTAGCTTGGATATGGCAAATTATAATCCAGAAAAGACCGCAGCTGCAATATACAAAGGAATATGTACAGCTCTTGCTTTATCAGAAAATCAAAAACCTAGTACTAATGATGAAGAGTATTATATTGTTAAATATGGAGATACATTATGGGCAATAAGTAGAAGATTCAACACTACTGTAGAAAGGCTGGTAGCATTAAATAATATAGCAAATAGAAATTTAATTTATGTTGGACAGAAGTTGAAGGTAAAGTAAAACTAAGGTGGAGAAAAGGTTTATGTATTACGGTACGTAAGCCTTTTTGTTGTTTAAGACACCATTTTCTTTTGAATAGAATTAGTAACTTTATGCTAAAAATGTGGTAAATACAGAACAGGTTGAAATGATTACTAAAGAAAAACTATGTAAATATGAATTATTGTTAAGTAATGTTATAATAGATACAGCATAAATGAAGATATTATTTCTAATTTTTTATCTTTATTTATGATTTACATAATAAATAATAGAAATAAAATGAAAAGAGGCAATATTATGATGAATAAAACAACATCACAAGATGTTATAAAGATAGTTTGGAAAGCCTGTGATACCTTTAGAGGTACAATGGATAGTTCTAAGTATAAAGATTACATATTAACAATGTTATTCGTAAAATATTTATCAGATTTTTACAAAGAAAAGTTAGAAGAATTAAAAGCTAAGTTTGGAGATAATAAAGATAGAATTCAAAAGAGTTTAAAGAGAAAAAAGTTCCAATTAGATCCTACATGTACATTTGATGTTATATACGAAAATAGAAATGCTGAAGATATTGGTGAAATAATAAATAAGATATTAATGAGAATAGAAGATGATAACAAGGAAAAACTTGAAGGCATCTTTAGAAATATTGATTTCAACTCAGAAGCAGAGCTTGGTAGAACTAAAGAAAGAAATGCTGCATTAAAGCATTTAATAGAGGACTTTGCAGATGATTCACTTGACTTAAGACCTAGTATGCTAGATGGTAGTGATGTTATTGGAGACGCATATGAATTCCTAATAGCTAACTTTTCATCAGATGCAGGTAAGAAAGGGGGAGAGTTCTATATATAATAAATATTAAATATGTACAATATATTTAATTATATTAGTTATAAAAAGATGAACACTGATTATATATTTATTAGTGATTATTATTAAATAGTAGTCAATCATAAGTATATAATTACTTAAAAAAATAAATATATATAAATCACATTAGTAAAAGAACATGAATAAGAGGTTCTTATATTTTTAATATTGAATTATGTTGATAATTCTTTATAAATGTTGTAGATAAACAAGCTGATATGTATAATATTTATATATAAAATTTTGTGAAATATAATGAGAATAGAGGAGAACAAAAGAAATGGAAGATATAAAAAAGATTAATACATTATGGGATGATTCACCTATAGATGTATCAGCAGAAGTAAATTTTATTTGGTCTATTGCAAATAAATTAAGAGGACCATATCAAAGTGATAAGTATAAAGATGTTATTATTCCTATGACAATAATCAGACGTTTCGAATGTGCTTTAGAAGATACGAAAGATGCTGTTGTTGATAAGTTTAAGAAGATGCCTACATATCCGGCAAAGGCTATGTATAAGGTTTCTGGATATCAATTCTATAATACAAGTGAATTTACATTAGCAGAACTTGTTAACGATGCAGATCATCTTGCAGCAAATTTTAAAAGTTATATTAATGGTTTTTCCGCTAACATTCAAGATATTATTAGAAATCTTGAATTTGATAAGCAAATTGATAAGATGGATAAACACAATAGACTTCTTTCTGTTGTAAAAGCTTTTAGTGAACTTGATTTAAATCCAAACACTATTGATAACATGAAGATGGGATATATTTTCGAAGAACTTATTAGAAAGTTTTCTGAAAATGCAGAGGCTGGTGACCATTACACAGGTAGAGATATTATCAAAACAATGGTTTCTATTTTACTTGCAGAAGGCTGTGATGATATTTTTGATGATGGAAAGATTATCACAATTTTAGATCAGGCTGCAGGTACAGGAGGTATGCTTTCTACTGCATCTAATTATATTCATAGATTTAATCCAACAGCAGATGTTAGATTATTTTCACAAGAAGTAAATCCTGAAAGCTATGCTATGTGTCTTGCTGAAATGCTTATTCGTGGTCAAAATGCAGACAACATTAGACTTCAAGATACAATGAAAGCTGATTGTTTTTCTGATGTTAAAATGAGATTTGTAATAGAAAATCCTCCTTTTGGTACACCTTGGGGGGGTAAAGATGCTCCAGAAGGTGATGAGGAAGCTGTTAAGGCAGAAGTATTAAAAGGGGATAAAGGCAGATTTCCAGCAGGAGCACCAGGTTCTGGTGATATGCAATTATTGTTTATCCAATCTGCTATTAATAAATTAGATGATAATTGCGGTCGTGCCTGCATCATTGAAAATGGTTCACCATTATTTAGTGGTGGTACTTCTTCAGGTGAATCACAAATTAGAAGATGGTTGCTTGAAAATGATTATATTGAAGCTATTATCCAATTAAATACAGATATGTTCTATAATACAGGTATTGCTACATACATTTGGGTTATTTCTAAGAATAAGAGAATAGAAAGAAAAGGAAAAATTCAACTTATAGATGCATCACATCTTTGTCATAAATTAAGAAAGAACCTTGGTAATAAGAAATGTGAAATTACTCCAGAAGATAGGGTTGAAATAACAAGACTTTATGCCGATTTTAAGGAGAATGAGCATTGCCAAATCTACGATAATACAGAGTTTATTTATCGTGAATATGCTGTAATGCAACCACTTCAAAGAAGTTATGGAATTACAGAAGATAGAATAAATGCAATGCTTGCAAGTGGTGCTTTATCTTCGCTTTATGATGAAGCTAAGGTATCTCAACTAGAAAATGCAGAAGAACTTACTGGTAAAGATGTGGATAAATTAAAGAATTACCAAAAGAATAAACCTATTTATGAATCTATTGTTGAAGCATTGAATAGTTCTATTTCAGATACAATTTATAAAAATCCAGAAACATTTACACCAGTAATTACAAACATGCTTTCAAGCATTATTACAGATGCTAAGGAATGTAAGAAGGTTGTGGATAAGGTTGTAAAAGGATTATCTGTAATGGATAAGACTGCTGATATTCAAAAAGATAAGAAGGGAAATGTTCTTTATGATACAGAAACAAAGGATATAGAAATTGTTCCTTGGGCTGTTAATATTGATGACTATATGGAAAGTGAAGTATTACCACATGTTCCTGATGCAAAAGCTTTCTTTGAAGAAGATTTAGGGAAGAAAAAACCAGTAATTAAGACAGGTGCTGAAATTCCATTTACAAGATATTTCTATAAGTATAAAGCACCTACTTCAAGTGAAGAACTTGAAAAGAGATTTAATGAGTTAGAAGCTTCCGTAGACTCGAAAATTAAGAAGTTATTCGGAGGAAATTAATATGGTAGAAATGAAAAACAGTGGTATTCCATGGTGCGGTATGATACCTATTGATTGGAATGTAATGCCAAATAAATATGTAATGTATAAACAAAAGGACTTATGCCCTAAATATCGTGGCGAAGATATTCTTTCATTAACTATGGAAGGTGTCATAGTCAGGGACTTGGAGGCTGGTGGTAAAATGCCAGCAACATTTGATGGCTATCAAATTGTACATCCGAATAATCTTTTGATGTGTTTATTTGATTATGATGTAACTCCAAGATGTATAGGCTTAATAAAAAACGAGGGTTTAACAAGTCCTGCATATAGCCAATTCATTATGAAAAATGATAATGATGCTAATTATTACTATTATTATTATTTAATGATAGATAATACGAAGGAATTATTACATCTTGCAAAGAATTTAAGACATTCTTTTACTGAAGACCAGCTTGGTGCTATTAATACCCCTGTACCTCCTGTTGAGATTCAGAAGAAAATAGCATCATTCCTTGATTTAAAGTGCAAAGAAATTGATGATGTTTATTCCGACATCGAAAGGCAGATAGAAACACTTGAAGAATACAAGAAATCCGTTATTGCAGAAGCAGTTACAAAGGGATTAGATCCTAATGCTGAAATGAAAGATAGTGGAATTGAGTGGGTTGGTAAAATGCCTTCTAATTGGGATGTTAAGAAAGGTAAATATTGTTTAACATATGTTCAAAAACCAACTAAAGAAGATGATGATGTTATCACTTGTTTCAGAGACGGTGAAGTTACATTAAGAAGTAATCGTAGAGAAGAAGGCTTTACTATCTCTTTTAAAGAAATTGGTTATCAAGGAATTGATGTTGGTGATTTAGTTGTTCATGGAATGGATGGTTTCGCAGGCGCAATAGGAATTTCAGATTCAAGAGGAAAGGCATCACCTGTTCTTAATGTTTTAGATACAGATAACAACAAGCGTTATATTATGTATTACTTGAGAAATATGTCATATAACGGTGTATTTGTTGCATTAACAACTGGAATCAGAGTAAGAACCTGTGATACGAATTGGGGTAAATTAAAAGAACTTCCATATATATTGCCACCAATAGAAGAGCAAAATGCTATAGTTAAATACATAGATGATGTAATTAATAAAGTAGATGCAATTATTGAAGAGAAAAAGAAACAATTAGAAGTTCTTATAGACTACAAAAAATCTGTTATTTATGAATATATAACAGGAAAGAAAGAGGTGCCTGATAATGAATGAAATATTAACTGAAAAGCAATATCAACATTTCATTATGGACTATCTAAAAAAAAATAACGGTTACCTTGTCCGAAAGGACAAGGATTTTGACCGTTTTTATGCAATGGATAGGGAGATGTTATTTAAATTTTTAAATGACACGCAACCAGATGAAATGGACAAGTTGTTAAAAATATATAAACATGATTTAGAAGAAACACTTGTAAGTTACATCAATATGGAAATGACAAAAAAACGTGGAAGCTTACTTTACGTATTAAAACATGGTATTGAAATTTCTAATATACATCTTGATTTGATGTATACAAAACCAGCAACAAACTTTAATAAGGAGTTAATGTCTAAATATGAGAAAAATATCTTTTCTGTAGCAGAGGAAGTATGGGCATCTGATAAAGAGAGAATTGATCTTGTTATATTCCTTAATGGTATTGCTATTATGACATTCGAGCTTAAATGTAATGCTGCGGGTCAATCTTATGAAGATGCTATTTATCAATATAGAACAGATAGAAATCCTAAGACAAGATTATTCATATTCAAAGCTGGTGCATTAGTAAACTTTGCTATGGATTTAGAGCAAGTTTATATGACTACAAAACTTGATAAGAATGCAACATTCTTCTTACCTTTCAATATGGGGAATGGTAAAGGCGTTAATGCTGGTGCCGGAAATCCATTATTTGAGGACAAATATAGTGTTTCATATATGTGGGAAGATATCCTTACAAAGGATTCTATTCTTGAACTTATTAGTAAATTTATCTTTATTGAAGTAAAAGAAAAGGAAGACGAAGTTACAGGAAAGAAAAAAACTAAGGAAAGCATTATTTTTCCAAGGTTCCATCAAAGAGATGTCTTGCATAAAGTTCTTGGAGATGTATATGAAAATGGTAGTACACAAAATTACTTGATACAACATAGTGCTGGTAGCGGTAAGACAAATTCTATTGCTTGGCTTGCTTATAGATTGTCTTCATTTCATGATGCTAATAATAAGATTATCTTTGATAATATTATTATTGTTACAGATAGAGTTGTTGTTGATAGACAATTACAAGCAGCAATTATGGGAATGGAACATAAATCAGGACTTATAAGGGTTATGGATGATAAATGTAGTTCATCAGATCTTGCCATTGCACTTGATAGTAATACAAAAATTATTGCAACAACAATCCAAAAGTTTCCATACATTGTTAATGAAGTTTCAAATTTAAAAGATAAAAAGTTTGCTGTAATTATTGATGAAGCACATTCATCTACTGCTGGTAAAAATATGGCTGCGGTTACAATGACCCTTGGAGCTGGCGACGTAAGTATAGATGAAAGTACAGCAGAGGATTTGATTGTAGAAGAAATTGCGAAACATGGAAAACAAGCAAATGTTTCTATGTTTGCTTTTACTGCAACACCAAAGCCTACAACATTACAATTGTTTGGTCGTGTAAATGCAAAAGGACAACGAGAAGCATTTCATATTTATTCAATGAAACAAGCAATTGAAGAAGGATTCATTCTTGATGTGCTTCAAAATTACACTACTTACAAAACTTATTATCAAATAAATAAAGAAATTGAAGAAGATCCTAAATGCAAGACTAATAGTGCTAAGCGTCAGATTGCTAGATTTGTTGAATTACATGAAACTAATATAGCACAAAGGATAGAAGTTATTGTAGAACATTTTAGAACTACAGTAATGGATGAGCTTGGCGGAACTGCAAAAGCTATGGTTATTACAGCTTCCAGAGAAGGTGCTGTGAAATACCGTCAAGCATTTGAAGATTATATTGCAAAGAAGGGATATGACAATATTCATGCATTAGTAGCTTTTTCAGGGAAAGTTAAGACAAAGGATGATGGAAAAGAATACACTGAAGCAGGTATCAATGGTTTTAGTGAAGATAAGTTAACAAAAGAGTTTGATAAAGATGATTATAAGGTTCTTCTTGTTGCTAATAAATATCAAACAGGTTTTGACCAACCAAAGCTTTGTGCTATGTATATATTAAAAAAATTAAATGGGGTTAATGCAGTACAAACACTATCTAGACTTAATAGAATTTGTCCTCCATATGATAAGAAAACTTTTGTACTTGATTTTGTAAATGATTATGAAGATATGCAGACTGCATTTTCTAAATATTATACAACAACACTTTTATCTAATTCAGTAACACCATCGGCAATCTATGATATTGAAGCAAAGATTGATGGATATTTGATAATTGATCCTATGGATATTTATGATGCAAACGATATTTTATACAAAGATAATATCAATTCAAATGAAAAGAGAAAAATAACATTTCTTTTCCAAAAGACAAAGAAGAATATTGAAAAGCTTGATTCAGAAGAACAAAGAGAATTTATAATGATACTGAGACGATTTGTACGTTTTTATGAATTTTTATTGCAAGTATCATGCTTTGAAGATATTGAACTTCATAAGAAATATAAATTTATAGCACTTCTTCTTGCTTATATAAATATTAAGCATCCAGGAGGTGGATATAATCTTGATGGTAAGATTAATGCTATGAATTTTGTTCAAAAGAAAAAGACTGAACATAAAAAAGAAAAGTTAAAATCTGATCCTGTTACTAAACTTGCTACAGCAGAGCATTTTGTTTTATCAGAAGATAAGGAAGAAAAGTTATCTGAAATTATAGCTGAAATTAATAGTATTGCAGGTAAGTCATATGATAATGATGTTGCTGTAAAGGCAATGTTACAAATTAAGGATATTATGATGAAGTCAGAGAAATTAAAAACTTCTGCAAAGAGCAATACAGAAAAAGATTTTGAGTTTGCTTATTTTGATAATATTGATGATGCTTTAATTGAAGGGCTTGAACAAAATCAAGACTTCTTCAGCTTACTTCTTGGTAATGATGAGATAAAGAAGAAAGTTCTTGGTATATTCTCTGAAGAAATCTATAATAGCTTAAAGGATGCAGTATAAGGAGGTACACCATATGGCAAGACCTAAAAAAGATGGTGTTTATATTAATTATTACATCCAAAAAGATATCAAAGATAGACTAGATAAATATTGCAAAAAAAAGTTGGACAAACTAATACGATGGCTATTGAACGAATATTGAAGCAGTTTTTGGATGATTATGACAAGAAAACACAATAAGAAAAAGCATAAAATAAATGGGTTAGACTTGATTTCTAACCATTATTTAATATATCTAACTTTATCACTATAATAGTGCATTTTTTCTTGAATAATTTTACAGTTGAATAAAAAGTAAACTT
>UQQU01000065.1 GCA_900543325.1 uncultured Clostridium sp.
AATCCAAATATTGGATTGACCCCGGAGGTTCATACATATATTTACAATTCACTTTTTTCCTTGCTACTTCTTGTAAAAATTAGTGCTATTATAATTGCACATAATCCTGCAAATAATTTGCTTAATATTACTGGAATTATCATTTTTATTTCAACACCGGCTGTAAATCCTAAATGAGCTCCTAAAGTTGATGTAGCTGCAACTAACCATGCTACATTTATTATTTTCCCATTATTATTCATATCTTTTAACATCTTAAAAACAGGAATACTATTTGCTAAGGAAAAAATTATACCTGCAACACTTGTAGAATCCAAACCTATATATTTTCCTAATTTTCTAAGCGGCTTGTCTAATAAATTTATTATTAATGTTAATATAGGAAATGTTCCTAACAGAACTATTCCAATATTTATTACTACATTCATTCCTTCATTAATAGGTGCCATTCCTTTAATTAATACTACACCTGTTAAGCTTTCAAAAGCTGCAGCTGCTAAACCTATTGTACTAATCCACATAATAAATTTCCCAAAATATAATACACCTTTTATCATTGCAGATTGGAAAAATTTTAAACCTAAAACTAGTATTAATGAAATTAAAATAATAGGAATAATATTTATTAAAAGTACCTTTATATTTATTTTCATTATTAATCCACCAACAATTGACCCTAACGGTATAGTTGATAATCCTATTAATAATCCTTTTGCAAAAAATTCTTTATCTTTTTCTTCTATTAGTCCTAATGCAACAGGAATAGAAAATACTATAGTACATCCCAACATAGATGCAACTATTAATCCTGAAAATAAAGCAATTTGTTTATCTTCTCCTAATGATAAAGCTAGCTGATACCCTCCCATATCATTGGCCAAAATTGAAGCAAACATTGCAGGATCTGCACCTAAAAACTTGTAAAAAGGTATTATTATTGGACCTAAAATATTAGATATTACTGGTGATAAACTAACTATACCAACCATACTAAGTGCTAAAGGTCCCATTGCATTTAATCCTTCTTCAAATTTTTCTCCCAATCCAAATTTATTTTTTAATAATCGGTCAGTAGCTCCAATAAGTATACCTATTGCCATTAACCATATTATAAACTTGTCAAATGTCATATATTAATCCGTCTCCCTACTATATATTATATTCTCTCAAATTATACCATGAAATTTATATTCTATAATAGCTATATAGAATAAATATAACATAAAAAGCAATACCATTATATTTTTCTAATGATATTGCTTTTATTTATTCATGTATCCTTTTTATTATTTTAAAAACTACTGTCTTCTCCATAATAATTGATTTATAATATTGTTCATTGCCTCTTCAACAATTTTTCTTTCCGTTGCTAAGTTAATTCTTATATGACCTTTCCCACTTTCTTCAAACCACGATCAATAATCAACTGCTAAATTACATTTATCTTGAAAAAAACTTTTAATATCTTTTTCATTTATATAATAACTAAAGTCATACCATGCTAAGTAAGTTCCTTCTAATGGTGAAATAACTACATGTGGTAAATGTTTTGATAAAACCTCTCTAGTATATTCATAATTTTCTTTAATTTTAGTTAAAATTTCATTTAGCCATTCTTCTCCGTAACGATAAGCAGCTTCAACAGCTATATATCCAAATACATTTCCAGAATCGCCACCTATTGATTTAAAATATTTATCAAACTTTTCTCTTATTTTATTATCTGGAATAATTACAAATGAGTTTTGACATGAAGCAAGATTAAAAGTTTTTGTTGCCGCTGTAAGTGTTACAAGAATATCATCATAATTACCTACAGTTGCTGCTGGAATTTGCTTTTTATCACCAATTATTATATCTTGATGTATTTCATCTGCTAAGACAAAAACATTATTAGCCTTACATATATCTAATACTTTTTTCAGTTCCTCTTTTGTCCATACTCTTCCTACAGGATTATGAGGAGAAGAAAGAATAAATAATTTAACCTTATTTTCAATAATATCTTTTTCAAAGCTTTCAAAATCAATAGTATATATTCCTTTGTCATTTTTTAAATTATTAAATATAATTCTTCTATTATTTTCTTCTATGGCATGATGAAAAGGATAATATACAGGCCCCATTACAATACAACTATCTCCAGGATTAGTTAAAATATTAATAAACCAAAATAGTGCAGGTACCACTCCAGGAGAAAACCTAATCCACTCTCTTTTAACATCGTACCCATGCTTTTCTCTCTCCCAATTTATAAACGCTTCATAATATGAATCTGGTGGCATATGATAACCAAATATTCCATGCTCTACTCTTTCTTTTAATGCATCTATTACAGGTTGTGGCGTTTTAAAATCCATATCTGCTACCCACATAGCAATTAAGTTTTCATTTCCAAATCTACTTTTTAAGCCATCCCACTTTAAACAGTTACTTCCAATTCTATTTTCTAATCCACTATTCACTAATCTATTCATTTTTTTACCTTCCTTAACTTTTACTCTAATACACTTTTTAAATCATTTATTAAATCATCAATATTCTCTATTCCAATTGAAAGTCTTATTAAATATTCATCCATGCCTAGTCTTTTTTTAATTTCTTCTGGTATTTCTGAATGTGTTTGTGTAAATGGATAAGTTATTAAAGATTCTACTCCCCCCAAGCTTTCAGCGAAACTAATTACTTTTAAATTTGATAATAAGCTTTCCACATATTTTTTATCTTTAACTCTAAAAGAAATCATTCCTCCAAAGCCACTGCTTTGTTCTTTATTAATTTCATATCCTTTATGATTATTTAGTCCTACATAATATACCTTTTCAACATTTTTATTAGATTCTAACCATTTAGCAATCTTAATGGCATTTTCTTGTATTCTATCCATTCTTATATGAAGAGTTTTTAATCCTCTAAGCAATAACCATGAATCAAAAGGCGATAATATGGCACCTGTTGATTTTTGCATAAACCTTAATTTTTCAATTATTTCTTCATTATTAGATATAGCAAACCCAGCTAATAAATCATTATGTCCTCCAAGATACTTTGTTCCACTATGAACCACTATATCTGCTCCTAATTCTAATGGTCTTTGATAATATGGAGTTAAAAATGTATTGTCCACTATACTAATAATATTTTTTTCTTTACATATATCAGTAATTGCTTTAATATCTGTTACTCTCATCAATGGATTTGAGGGAGTTTCAATTATTATTCCCTTTGTATTATCTCTTATAGCATCTTTTACTTTATTTATATCGCTTGTATCTATAAATGAAGCTTCTATATTATAAACACTATAAACCTCATTAAATAATCTAAATGTCCCTCCATATAAATCCTCTGACAATATTACATGATCTCCAGACTTAAACAAATGTACACAAGCTGTTAAAGCTGCCATCCCACATGAAAAAGCTAAAGCTTCCTTTCCATTTTCAAGTAAAGCAACAGTTTTTTCTGTTTCTTCCCTAGTTGGATTTTGAAGCCAATAATTAAGATTCTTACCCTAATAGCAAAATATTGATTTCTTAATTCCTTATAGGTTGTTGGGCTTCATAGGGCCAGTCCCTCCACCACTCTTAATAAGCTATTTTATATATTCTATTTATGCATATATTATTGTATTATTACGTTTTAATGGTGTTAAATGAAACTGTATGGTGATATAAATACAAATCAATTACAACTATTAGGTAAAGGTACTCAGGGAAGAGTATACAAGATAGATGAAGAAAAATGTATTAAAGTTTTTAAAAGAAAAAATTATTGTGAAAATGAAGTATTTACATTGCTTATATCACAAAATGATAGTCATTTTCCTAAGCTATATAGCTATGGAGATAATTATATTATACGAGAATTAATAAAAGGTATTGAGTTAGATAAATATCTACTGAATAATTCACTTACCCCTATATTATCTAATAAAATATTAGAATTATATGATGCTATGTATAGAATTGGATTTTCAAGATTAGATACAGCATTATTTCATATTTTTATAACTGATGATTGATACTTTTGAAAAGTTATTTATTAAATGCTATGCTGATCTTAAAGTTACTAATTATTTAGAGGAATATAACAAAACTGTCTACTATATAGATTTCAATGACTATAGATTAATTTTTCTTAATTCATTTCATCATGACGAAATTCATAAAATTACTAATAATCAATTAAAATGGTTTGAAAATGCTTGCTCAGAAAACAATAAAAGAAAATTAGTTTTTGTTCATTCACCAGCTTTTCCTACAGGTGCCCATCTTGGGCATTGCCTTGATTTATATCCTGAATGTAGAGATTCTTTCTGGTCAATAGTTGATAAGTATGAAATTAAAATAGTCTTCTCATCTCATGAGCATAATTATTCTCGTCGTATCATTTCTGGTAAAAGTAATGTTAATCAAATCATTTCTGGTGGCGGTGGCGAAAAACTTAAAAGTAAGTATCATAGTAAAAATGGAGTTATTGTACCTCCTATTGCTATATATCATTTTGTTGTAGTAGATTTGAATCCTAAATCTATTAAAATATCTGCTATTAATATAAAAGGGAAAGTATTAGATAAATTTATAATATAGAGCCTTCTTTATTATATTTTTCAATACTATCTGTGTATAGTTAACCTTTTTTTAAAAAATATCACAAGCCTTAACTTAAATTTTAACTTAAGACTTGTGATATAAATTACTTTTCAACTATTGTCTTACTCAGCTATTTTTAGATTTTAAAATTTTTATATTAATTGTATAGAAGCAACTATTATGCCTATTATAATTAACGTTATAATTAGTGATACACTTTGTACTACTATATATCCAACTAAATTTATTTTTGTTTTCTCGCTCTTTACTAAAAAAAAGCATCTAATGGCTCTATATGACACTGTTATGAAAAATACACTTATAAGAATTGTTAATATTTTTATAAGCATAATTAGCTCATCATTTCTTACTATCCAATTTAGAAATAAAACTATTGGCAATACAATAAATACCGTAACCAAAAGAATCAACCCAACATCTGTAATTACTATATTTCTCTTTTTCATACCCTCGTCATCACCCCTCATATTACATTTTATTAAAAATATTTCAAAATATAATAACAGTAGTAAATTTATTACAACCTTAATATATTATTTTAATGCAAACATAAAAACAAAAAAGGAACCACTTATAAAGTAGTTCCTAAAACTTAATAGAATTATCTTCTATTATACCTTCTCTTTTTACTTCTTAAATTCTTCATTAATATAATCTAATTATATAGAAAATACTTTCATTTTACAATAATCAACATATATGGCTGTATTTTGAATGGGCTAATTTAATTTTTATTATTATTTTATCTTCATTTACGAGTATATTATATAAGATTACATTCAATTTTATTTTTATTAATTATATTGATTCTTACTTTCTACATCTACTACATATTTAAAATTCCATACTGGTAAAAAAATAGAGACAAGCTCATATTTTTATATAAGCTTGTCTACATATTCTAATTTTTTATTAAATATTAATTTATCTGCCAAAAGAGCTAATATAATTCCTATACATATATAACTTACTCTTTCTATAGCTGTTATAATAGTTCCATTAGTTAATGAAATTGAAGCAACTACTGACATAGTTATACATATAATTTTATCTCTGTAGTTATTTGTATATGAATCTAAATACCCAGATAATAACACTAATAACCCTCTTATAGCATTATCTTTAATAACCATAAATAATAACATTATTATAATTACACCTATAATAGTCCCTTGTAAACGCTGTTTTGATCTTACTCTACAATGTTCAGAATATAATTCTGTTAATGCAAATACTGTATATACTATCCAACGTCCTTGAGCTAAATTAAAGAAAGCTACTAGGAATACTGCTATTGTTGTAATTAAAGCTACTCTAATTGCATAAGCTCCTCTTACACGATGAATATCAAATTTATTAAATATTCTTATATATTCACTTTCTTTATTTATAGTATTATCTTTTAAAGAAGCTTTTTCTATATTTGTATTTTCAACCTTGCTACCTTCAACTTTATTATTTTTACTCTTTCTATAAACTACAAGTTGAACTAACATTATTAAAAATGCACCAGTTGCTAATCCTATTAATCTTTTTGTAAAATCAGTACCTGTTACAGGAGTATATAACATAAATAAATATTGTAAACCAAAAGGCACAAGTATTCCTTTATGTAATTCAGAAGTTAAAAAATATCCAATTAGCAATAAAATACTGAAATTTAGCACTAATCCTAAATACATATAATGGCTTGCTATATGAGAAAAAAACCCAGAAATTAAATTGATAAAAAGTAATTTTATTAAATTACTATATAAATTCTTAGTTAAGTCCTGATGCTTTAATACTAATATAGATACTAGTACAGTAACTCCAACTAGGATGTTACTTCTTCCAAATATACCTCCAAACAAGTTAACAAACAATAAAATTATTAGAAACATTCTAGTGTTAGATATAATCTTTTTTTTCATAAAATCCCCTCCTTTTCTCCTCTACCTCTCTAATTATCTTAAACAATGAACAATGTTATCATAAAAAAATAATAAATACAACTACAAAAAACTTAATATTTGTAAAAAATTTCAGTAAAATTAATGGAATCTCACTTAAATATTTTATTTTTTAGTTACCCTCTTGCTATTACTCTGTATTTTGATGGTGTACAACCATAGATATTACGGAATGTTTTTGCAAAATAACTCATATCTTGAAAGCCACAAATTATACCAATATCTACTATTTTCATATCTGTATTTGTTAATAACTCAGCAGCTTTTTTAATACGAAAAGATTTTAAATATTGTATAGGTGTAGTTCCAATAGTACTATGAAAACAACGAAGACATTCACTTACACTTAACGATACACTTTCAGCAATTTCATTAATAGTAATATTATCTGAATAGTGTTCATCAATATATTTAAGCATATTTTTCATACGGTAACTATCTCGTAATTTCTTTGTTGAAGTATTTAATTCTATACAATCTAAATTTTTGGACATAAGATAAATAATTTTTGATAAAACATTACGAACTTCAAATTCATACCCTTCTTCTTCATTAATACAAAGAAACCATGCTTCATCAATACTACAAAGTAAATCCTTTTGCCATTGTATTGAACAATCTAAAAACAGGCCCTTAAAAGAAGTATTATTTAAAATTGGATTTAAATATTTCCTCCAAAATATACTATTAGAACTACCACCAACTAAACGTGGATGAAATACAATAGAATGAAATCTACAGGTAGGACTTTCATAAATCCAACCACCATGAAGAACTCCTGTATTAATAAAAAGTCCATTTCCTTCATTTAAAATATATTTTTCACCATCTACAGCAATAATAGCACTCCCTTCTGAAACAACAATTAATTCCAATTCTTCATGCCAATGCCAATCAACAGATTTGCTCTGTAAATCAGTATGGTAACATGCTATAGGGAAACTAGTAATTCCATGTTCAATTAATTCAAGACCAGTTTTATCTATTTTTGATATACATTGTGACAATTCAATAACTACTCCTTTTTGAAGATATTATCATATAAAAATGACTATTTTATTTTAACAATTATATTTTTTTGATGATATAATCATATTAAGATATAAAGGGGGAAAGCAATATGTTTAATTTATTATTAGCAGTTATATATTTAGCTTTTATTAGTTTAGGACTGCCCGATTCATTATTAGGTTCTATTTGGCCTACAATCTATCAGGAATTTAATGTGCCTGTATCTTATGCAGGGGCAATTTTTATGATTATTTCTGCTGGTACAATTTTTTCCAGCTTACAAAGTGATCGTCTTACAAAATCATTAGGGACAGGTAGAGTTACAGCATTTAGTGTTCTGATGACAGCAATAGCTTTATGGGGATTTTCTATAAGTAATTCTTATTGGATGTTAATATTATGGGCAATACCTTATGGCCTTGGTGCTGGTAGTGTTGATGCTTCCTTAAATAATTATGTAGCACTCCATTATAAGAGTCATCACATGAGTTGGCTTCATTGCATGTGGGGTGTTGGAGCTAGTATAGGTCCATATATTATGAGTTTTGCATTACTTAATGGACAAACTTGGAATATGGGATATCGTTATATATCACTAATTCAAGTTAGTCTAACTGTTATAATTATGTTAAGTTTACCTCTTTGGAAAAAACGTCCTATTATAGATGGTATTCAAGAAGCTGAAAATGAAAATGAAAAAGATAAAGTACTTACATTAAAAGAAATATTTAATATTCCTGGAGCTAAACAAGTAATGCTTATGTTTTTCTGTTATTGTGCATTAGAACAAACAACTGGGTTATGGGCTAGTAGTTACTTAGTATTACAACATGGATTTAATTTAGAAGTAGCAGCAAGTTATGGAAGTCTATTTTTTATAGGAATTACAGTGGGACGAGCTATTAGTGGATTTATTACAATGAAGCTCAATGATAGGCAAATGATTTATTTAGGTCAAGGTATAATTTTAATTGGTATTATACTTATGTGTTTACCACTTGGTCATCAAGTCACTCTAATAGGCTTAGTTACTATTGGTCTTGGTTGCGCTCCAATATATCCATGCATTATTCATTCTACACCTAGCAATTTTGGAAAAGATAAGTCACAAGCAATTATAGGTGTACAAATGGCAAGCGCCTATATTGGAAATTTATTAATGCCACCACTATTTGGCATTATTGCAAATCATATAAGTGTAATAGCTTTTCCAATATATTTACTATTAATTTTGATAGTTATGGTAGTAATGCATATTAAATTAAATAAAAGTGTATCAAAAAATATCTTAATAAATTAAAAAAGTGCTAGGTATTTATACTTTAATATACCTAGCACTTTTTATCTAAAATTTTCTTAATCACAATGAATATATTTTCTTTATAACTAATTGCTTATGCTATATTAATTTATAAGTTTACCATGCACTACTATTCTTGCATCATCAAATTCATAAGAACAAGAAGATAATGTTATTATTTTATCGTCTTCATTTAAATCTACTTCACTCTTATAAATAGACTTATTTTTTATTCTTTCTAAAAAATCTTTATATTCATCTTTATTATCAAATTTAGTTTTAATATAATTATCTTCAACATTAGTAATATATACAGAAAAAACTTTATATTTTAAATTATCGCCATTACTCAGCTCTATATCTATATCATTATTACCATAAAAAAAGTCACTTTCCTTATATTTTTTTAATTGTCCGAACATAGTTCCATTCCTCATATTATGACCAAATAAAACTGTATTTTCATCGTTAAATCCATTATTTAAATAATTCATAAATATAGATCCTGATGCTAAATATTCTTTGTTTATATCCTTATCTAAATAATATTCATTATCATTTCCCTGAAGAATTGGATAATCTATATTTGTATTCTCTACCTTAATCCACCCTCTATAATCTGCATTATCTATATATGCATCATTAACTTCTTCTTTTTCTATTCTAATTCTCTCATAGGTATCATCAGCTTTTTTATACTCTGCTATTTTATATAATATTTTATATGCACATATAAATATTATAAAAATTAAAACTATATTAACTATACTTTTTAATATTCGCATCAAATAATCTCCCTATTCTAAGATTAATATATTATTATGTTAAATTAAAGAAAATTGTAATTTATAATATAAATTACAATTTTCTTTTTATTGTATATAACTATTTATTTTTCTTTTTCTTTCTATTTATGAATAGAATACCTGCTATAGATGCCATTCCAATTAATGATAATGTTAATATATTCGATTTATCACTAGTACTTGGATTTTTAGAATTATTTATTTCATTCTTAGAAATATCCTTATCATTATTAGAAGTATCTTTATCATTGTTAGGCTTATTATTTGTAGAGTTATTTTCATTTTCTTCTACTATAATAATTCTCTCTGCTACAGTTATATTTCCATCTTTATCACCACTTAATGTGAAGTTCGATAATGCTGGAAGATTTATTGTTGATAAATCAATATCCTCTGCTATCTTATAAACACCTGCTGGGAAATAAAGTTCTCTCCCATGTGAAGCTGCATATTCTATAAGCTTCTTTAGATTTTCTGTATTATCTGTTACTCCGTCTCCTATTAATGTTACATATGCACCATCAGGATTTTTAACTTCAGTATTATTTTGTAACGTCTATAACTTGTTGAATAATCATATAGTCAGTTATTTGCTCTTTATACTTCTTATTACGATCTTCACCTGTTATACCAAATAAATTAAGATAATATTCACTTAACACTTTTTCGTCCACATCATTTTCATATTTATTATATATACCATCTGGTGCAATAAATTTATTATTTTGGAAGTATCCATTAATCATTTCTAGGTTGGTAACTCCAACATTTATATTAGACTCCTCTTGTGTTATAGAATCAATAACTTCTACAACTGAATCTATATGACTATCCCCTCTAAGAGTTCTTGATCTTGTAATCATTATTCCACCACCATCATTAGCTTTAGTAGAACAATTCTTTAATTTAACAGTACTTCCGTTAACAAATATACCGTATCTAATAGAGTTTTCTATAGTTACATTATCAAGAAGTATATCACGAGAATTATAAATATTAATACCTATATCTTCAGAATTTCTTACAGTTAAATTCTTTAATACTATGTCATTTCCCTTTAGCGTTATACCTAATAATTTATTTAAATCAATAACATTTCCTTTACCATCAATAGTTACATTAGAAGCAACTTCTAATTCAGTAATATCAACTGGCAACTTATCTAAATCACTTTGTTCAAATTTAATCTCATTATTGATATGTAGTACATTACCACTATTAGTAATATTATTTATAAAATCTTTCGCTGTATTTATCTCAACATCAACTCTTGAGAAATAGTCTACTGTAATGTTTCCATTATTAACTTTATCTGCTCCACTTACATATAAATTTTGATCATCTTTTATTATGCTATTATTTTCTCCGGGAACTTTTATTGTTTGCATATGAATAGTATCATTAGTATGAACATTTTTTGATAAAATTTCTACAGTTGATTCACCTCTAACTTGAATACCTCTATATAGATTATTACTACTAGATATTTCATCTAACTTAACTGTAGATTTATTTATGTCTATACCAACTTTACTTCTTTCATCTTTTGATAACATTACATCTTTACCAGTTACTTCAACCTTTTTAAGAGTAACATCAGTTGCACTAATTATACTTATTCCATTTGTTTTATAGTTAGTAACCTTAACATTTTCTAAAGTTATATTTTTAGCATTATATACTAATAGTCCCTGTGCAGTATATCCTTTAAGCTTTAAGTCACTTATTTTAGAGCCTGTTGCTGTTGATTTAATTGTTATCTTTTTACCTTCAGCTAAAGTAATAGTTTTATTATTACCATTTATTATTACATTTTGTCCTGTTATCTTAAGTTCTTCTGTTAATGTAATATTATCATTTATATTTATAATAGCATTATCTATTATAATTTACTTGTTTATCGTTTTTACTATATTCCATATATTGATCATTATCAAAATCTATTATATTTGTATTAACACCATTATCAAGTACACTTTGTAAGTCTACTGCATCATTTTCGTGAATATGTGTACCCTTTATTGTAATATTAGATCCCTTTTTTACTCTTATTCCACTTTGTAAATGATTTTGACTTGTGATATTTTCTAATGTCACAGTAGTATTTGCATCAGATATATCTATTCCTGCTTTTGCATTTCCAGCTTTAGATGGATCTATAGATTTTCCTGTTAGAGTTATATCTTTAAGATTTATATTTTTAGCACTAATATATATACACCTGTTGTATAATAATTGTCAAATGTTAAATTGTTAATTTCTATATTATCTGCGTTTCCTTTTATAACAAATCTGTTAGTGTCATCTGTTTGATTTAAATCAAATTTTTTCCATCACCATTGATTGTTATATTCTTCCCTGTAATATTTATAGCTTGATCAAATTTTATATCATTTTTAATATTAATTGTAACATTTGATTTTGAAACTGCATTTTTTAGTCCATTAAAATCTGTTACATCTTCTACCGTTCTAGCAACAGTTGTATTAGTAGTAGATCCTGAACTTACATTAATGCTTTCACTTGTAGCTTGTACTACATTTTCTGATTCATTATCTTGAAGCAACTCTTCATTTTCATTAGAGTCCTGTACATTTTCTTCTGGTTGAGTTACATCCTCTAATGTATCATTTACTTCACCTTCAGCTACATCTTCTGTAGATTGTGTTATATCTACATTTTCATTCACCTCTATTGATTGATATAATATTTGCTCATCTCTCACCTTCTATTATATAGTTCATAAAATTATTATTTTTTATAAAACCATAATCAGCATATAGTAAAACTCCCATATCAGATGCTGTAATTTGAACAGCACCACATCCATATTTTTTTGCCTCTTCCATTATTCTTCTTAACAATTCTTTTGCAATTCCTTTTCTTCTATATTGCTTTAATGTATACATACTAGAAATCAATCCTATTTTACCATTAGGATTACTATAATAAGGCGGTTTCTCTACAAAAGACATTCCACTTGTGCCAATTATCTCATTATCATATATAGCAAGCCATGATACAAAAGTCCCATCTTTTAAATGTTTCTTATAATAATTTTCTAAATTAGGTTTTAAATCTATTGTAGGTTTTGCCCCTTCTTCTTGTAATTGATTAATCCTCATTTGTATAAAAAAATCCAAATCATTTAATGTTAATTTTCTATACTGTATATCCATTAAATTTACCCCCTCTTTACTTGTCTCTTATAAATGGTTCATCTACTTTTTTATCTAACAACTTTTTATATGCTCTAACTTTCCTATATGAATTTCCCCATTTATCACCTGGATAATTTGCCATAGCTATACCAACCATATTTTCAAAAGCTCTTGTAGTTAATTGATTTATTCTAGCTGGATTCATATAACAAGCATTAGGAACAAGATTAATGCAACCTTTAAACTTTTCATTTTATCCCCCTACCCAAACTTACAATTACATTATAATCTCATCCTCAAAATACTGCTCTTGAAAGTGTACTGCTTCTTTTATTTCAGAGCTAGTAAATCTTAAACCTTTAGGTGCTACAACCCATTTGTCTTCTACATCATTTACTCTATGAATAATAGCAATTATCTCACCTGTGAACTCTACTACTGGTTCATTCACTCCTATTATATAAGCATCTTGTTCTTCCCCATCTAGAGCTATTATTCCTTTAATGTATCCATAATTAATTGGATAATAAATATCTTTATACTTTGGGTGATAAGTTCCCATTGGTCTATCTACTGTTACTGTAACAATATCTCCAATCATTAGAGTCTCCTGATCCTTGTTTTATTTATAATATTTTACACTTAATACAACACATAAGCTAATTCAACCTCTTTAATCTTACTTTCCTTTTTTGAATCTTTGATTCAAGCTTCACTAATTCTCCTTAATTTCTTGGAAATAATATTCAAGTAATAAATCTAACATTCTACCATAGCTTTTTTCTCCATCATCTACTCCATTTGACTTTAAATAAGTATCATTTATTTTGCTTGCTACTTTTTCAATTTTTCCTGAATAACCATCCCAAAAATCTATCCTATATTGTATATCATTTTTAACTTCATCAGATAAATCTTTACTTAGTTTTTTATATAATTCTGGATCCTCTATATATAAAGCATTTCCTGCATATGAAAGTGCTAAAGCATATCCTGAATATTTGAAATCTATATCTGGATGTAAAGTACATACTAAAAAAGCAATAAAATTAGCTTCTTCTTCTCTAGCATACCCTCTTTGATGTGCCATTTCATGCAAAGTAGTAACTGGTATCATCATCTGTGGAGCTTTAATATTTACTCCTGGCTGGCCTGTAAAAGGTAAATATATGCCTGTTATTCCTGTATAATTGAAGAACTCTGAAAATAATAATTTCGTTGGTTTGCCATAATTTCCTTCTAATGTTTTATATTTTTCCCCTGCAATTTCATATCCTTTATTAGCTCTCTCAAAAACTGAATTATAATCTCCTAATGTTGTAGCAATATTATTCTCTTTATCTACAGGCGTTCCTACTCTTAAGTTATTTGTTTCATCTATGAGATATTTATATAATTCAGCTAATTCCTCCACAGTATACTGCTCATTTTTAAGGCCAATTTTTTCATCAAAAGGAACTCTCTTATAATTTAATGTCCACATAAAAACATATAAAAAATAACCTACTGATAATATAACTAAGCTGTTCAATAAAAAATCACATATTATTTTCTTATATAATGCCTTATTTTTAATTACTTTCACTATTGTTATTATAAAATAAGTAATAAAAAATAATACGATACTAATTATTGTTACTTCATATAAAGAAAAACTAAAAACTTGAAAAATTCTACTCAAAATTTCAATAATAGTTTTGTTAATTGTAGTGGAATAATATTTTTCTATTATGTTTGGATTCCAGCTATAAAAGTTTAATATTAATGCTGATGAAAAAAATAATAATATTATTACCAATTTCTTATTAAGTTTCTTCACCCTTACTCTTTATCCCCTTTCTTATAATTCATCAATACTCATTTATATAAAAAAATCTCTTCCATGATATATTAGTAAAAAGATGTACATAATAACCTAAATAGAACCGGTATATTTCATGTTCTTGTGATAAATACGTATCCATTCACACCAAAAATACTCTTTATGTAATAATTGTAATATATATCCCATTTGCTGGAAAGTAATATTTTTTCTTCCTTTACTACGATTAAATAATATAATCATATGTTATAGAAGATTGTTGTTACCACTACTTGTACTATTTAGCAACATTCTTCTATAACATAGAGCATTATAATGAAAAAGGACATATTTCTAAATCCTTAATTCTATTTATTAATATCTCTTAATTATTGGAATTAATTCTTCTTTACTTATACTCTTTTTAGATCTTTCTCACATTTCAGAACACTTCATAATAAAATCGTCATATTCCTCTTTTTTTAAATATGCATTCCATGCCATATCAGCTAGATGTGATACTCCTTCCTCATATAGAATCACATCTTTCCCCTCTTCTATTAGCTTTTCTTTTATTTTTCTTGCAATTGTAGTCTTCCCTGCACCTGGTATGCCTTCTACTAATATTAATCTACTATTCATAACATTTCCTCCCATAAAACTTATATACTGATTTTCATCCATTCTTCCATTACATTTTCTAATTCTAAACTTAATTCTTCTTTTCTAGAAAATAATTCATTAAGATCTTCATAATGTATTTCTGTATCCTCCATAGCTAATTCAACTTCTTTAAGTTCACTTTCAAGTTTTTGAATCTTTGTTTCAAGCTTCTTTATTTCAATTTCTCTCTTTTTTGATTCATCTATTTCTTTTTTCTTCTTTTCATTTTTTGTGTCTTTTTCTTTTTGTATAATATTATTCTCTTTTTCTAACTTTAACTTATCTTGTATTTCTTTATAGTAATCATAATTTCCAAGATAACTTTTAAATTTATAATCTTCAATAGCAATAACTCTTTCTGCGATTTTATTAATAAAGTATCTATCATGTGATATGAAAAATATTGTCCCTTTAAATTCCTCTAAAGCTTCTTCAAAGGTTTCAATAGATTCTATATCAAGATGATTAGTTGGCTCATCTAACAATAAAATATCTGGATTATCCATTAATAACTTTCCTAAAATAACAGTAGTCTTTTCGCCACCACTTAATAAATTAAACTCTTTATCTAAAAAGCTTTCTGTGAACTTTAATCCTGTACATATCTTTGACAATTTCTCTTCTGTATTATATCCATCTTTAACTTCGTAATTTTCAACTAAATTACTATATTGTTTTAATGCTTTGTCCAGTTCTTCCCCTTTTAGACTCTGCATCTCCTCTTCTAATTTGTGCATTTTCTCTTCTATTTTATAAACTTCATCAAAAGCCATTTTCAACACATCAATAACCTTAACTTTATCTTCATATTGTGGTATTTGTTCTAAATATGCACAAGTAGCTCCAGTAGGCATATTAATAAATCCTTCATCATACCCAGGACTAGTAGCCCCTGGATATCCAACACAATAATCCATTGGTAATATTCCTGCAATAAGCTTTAAAATAGTACTTTTACCACTACCATTAACTCCAACAATACCAACCTTTTCTCCAGAATAAACTTGAAAATTAATATTATTAAGAACAAGAGTTTATTCCATATATTTCTTTACATTAACTAACGATAATTCAAACATAAACACGCCTTCTTTCTTTTTGTCTTAAAACTCTAAACAGAAAGGCATAAAGCTATAAAACAAAAAAACTGTAAGAAGATTCACTCTCCCTACAGTCTGAAAATTGCATTATTAATATAGTCTTTAAAAATAACAGTATTCTAATTAATTATATTACATAAAAACTATGATAAATAACATAAAAAACTTTCTTATGTTATTTCATAATACTATAATTAAAAGAATATCTATCTAAAATATATAAAAAACTATAATGTCTGTATTCAGTAAAGTAAGTTACCTTCTAAATGCCTCATTCCATAAAGAGTACAACAATAAAACCTATTTAATTAGGTAAATTTTCACTCATTATAAAATATAAAATTAAAAATTAAAAATTTAATTTATATTAGCAATTAGATGGTGTCATAACTTACATTCCCCTTTCAGTACATTTTTCTTTATTATACCATATTTTCCATATAATTAAAATATAATTTGTTAAATTTTGTTAGCACATTTTAATATAAAAAATAAAGCTCTATCAAAATTTAAAATTAATTTTGATACAGCCATCTTACTTTATCTCTTTATATCAATAACATTTTGTATTAAGCCTTTACATCTTCCACAACATGTTCCAGCACCAGTTTCTTCTCCAACCTTTTCTACTGTGTCAGCCCCATTTTTCACAGCATTTACTACCTCTTCAAGAGAAGTATTTTTACATCCACATACAGAAGCTAATATTTTTTCAATTTCTCCTGCACATCTTCCACAACCAGTAGCTGCACCTGTCATTTCTTTTATCTCATCTAAAGTTCTTGCACCTGCTACCATTGCCTTTCTTATTGCTAAATAGTCTACATTTTTACAATGACATATTACTCTATTTCCTGCCATGATAATTCCTCCTCAGATTATAAACGTCTTTTTTTATTTTAAATACTTTAATAAAGTAAATCAATATACTTTAAAATAATAGTAAAATAAAAACATTTCTAATAATTTGAACATATATTCTCTACTTTGATTTTTATATAACTTTCATTTTATTTTTACCCTTTATTTCATTAAAAATTCTTTATGTAGCTTCCAAGTATTATCTTCCCATTTATAAATACAAACATTATCAAAATTACATTTAAATAAACATGGTATTTTGCTTATATATTCCCATAATGTATGATAAATCCCTTGTATTCTTTTTGACGATAATGTTACATGAAAGGTTTTATCTTTTCCATCAGTTTTTGTAAATTCTATATATGGTAATTTATCCATTTCATCAATTAATTTATCATGAACCTTTTTACCTTCCTTTGACATATTTACATCCATAAAAATAACTCTATCATCAAAATGATTATATCCATCAATAATATAGGATTCCGCCTTTTCATTATTACATACCTTTTCAATAGCTTCTTCAAGATCTTGTATGTTTCCGTCATATTCAAAAGGTGCTTTTATTGTAAAATGTGCTGGTAGCTTTGATGATTTTGCTTTAAATTTATTATAAATATCTTTTCTAAGATTATTGTTGAACTCTCCTGCTTCTCCCTTAACTACTGAAACAATAACATATCTCATAATTTCTCCTTCTTTTTTAACTACATTATTATAATTAAAATATGTGTACTAACATATTTTTTTATATTTATATTATGTACAAATAAATAATTATTAACATCATATTAACTATCAAAGTATTTTTGATATCTGTTTCAATTTCATTAAATATTGCAAATCTTCTTATATGAAAAAATTCAGCAGTCTTTTTTTACTAAAGCTTGTCTTATTGTTTCCTTCTTTTCTCATATATCCCTCTACATTATTCCTTTTCGTAATAAATAAGCTTTATACTCATTTTCATCTAAAACTTTATCATAAATACTTTTAACCTTTCCTACTTTTATATCTTCAGTTAGATCACAAATAACTTTATTTTTATAAACATTTTTATTTAAATAATCCATATTTTTACATGCAATATGTTATACTATAATAGTGCAAAAATACTTGAATAATTTTACAACTGAATAAAATAAAAAAAACATTTATGATAAATCCTTGCTATAATTGAGTTGCAACACAACAATGACAGCAAGGAGCTATACATAAATGTTTCAGAACTCAATTATACCAAATGAATTATCATTATACAAATTTTTTAAACAATTAAATTTTGATTTATATTTAACTAAACCACAAATAAAACATTTAGAAAATATAATGAATGCTATGATATCAAAAGGTTTTAATGGAAAAGTTTCCGACGTAGCGGAGCTTGCTCCTGCAAGGCATCGAACAAGTATTACTAGATTTCTTTCAAGCAACTCTTGGGATGAAAAACACTTAGAAAGAGCATTAAAAGCTTATGTAGTAGAACTTATTTGGGCTAAATCTAGAGAGACTAAGCAACCAATATATTTTATTATTGATGATACTATTTCAGAGAAGACAAAGCCCTCGTCAAAGGCTATAAATCCAATTGAAAAGTGTTCATTTCATAATTCGCATTTAAAGTGTAAAAATG
>UQQU01000066.1 GCA_900543325.1 uncultured Clostridium sp.
GATATATAAAGAATTTAAAAGAAAAGTAGTGTAAAAAACTTTACACTAACATTAATTTTAAGGGGGCATTTTTATGAAAATTAATGAATTGTTTAATAGTAAGGAGCTAGTATTTTCTTTTGAGATATTTCCGCCAAAGGTTACATCACCAATTAGTACTATTTATAAGACTTTAGAGGAATTAAAGGATTTAAAACCAGATTTTATTAGTGTAACTTATGGGGCTGGTGGAAGTTTAACTAATAATAGAACAACTGAACTATCCTCAGTTGTAAAAGAAAAATATGGAGTAGAATCAGTGGCACATTTAACATGTATATCATCAACGAAAGAAGAAATAGATATTATCTTAGATGATTTAAAAATGAAAGGTGTAGAAAATATATTAGCTTTAAGAGGAGATATTCCTGTTGGTCAAGATCCTAAGGGAGAATTTAATTATGCATATGAGCTTATATCTCATATAAAAAATAGAGGAGATTTTAATATCTTGGGAGCATGTTATCCAGAGGGACATGTTAAGGGGAGAGATTTTAATGAGGATATGCTGCATTTAAAATTAAAAGAAGAAATGGGGGCAACTCAATTTATTTCTCAATTATTTTTGGATAATAATTATTTTTATAATATGTTAGAGCAAAAAGAGAAATTAGGAATTAAATCACCAATTCAAGCTGGAATTATGCCAGTAGTAAATAAGAATCAAATAGAGAGAATAGCATCTTTATGCGGAGCTCATATTCCAGAAAAGTTTATTAAAATGATGAATAAATATGAACATGATAAAGATGCTTTAAGAGAAGCCGGTATTGCATATGCGGTTGAGCAAATAATAGATTTAGTTTCTAGTGGTGTAGATGGAATTCATTTATATACAATGAATAATTCATATGTAGCAAGAAGAATACATGAAAATATAAATACAATTATAAATTCAATTAATAATAAAAAAGTTGTGTAATATAGGAGGGTAACAATGAATAAAGTAGAAAGTTTTGAATTAGATCACAGAAAGGTTAAAGCTCCATATATAAGGAAGTGTTGTTTATTAAATGGTCCACAAGGAGATTTTGTAACAAAGTTTGATATTAGATTTCTACAACCTAATAAAGAAGCTTTTGGAACTGCTGCAATGCATGGATTAGAGCATTTATTAGCATATAAACTTAGAGATAATTTAGAAGGGATAATAGATTTCTCGCCAATGGGATGTAGAACAGGATTTTATTTAAGTATTTTTGGTGATAGAGAAGCTAGTGATATAAAAATTGCAGTAGAAAATGCATTAAATGAAATTTTAAAAGCTACAGAAGTACCAGCAGCAAATGATATACAATGTGGAAATTATAGAGATTTATCATTGTTTGGTGCTAAAGAATATGCTAAAGAAGCATTAGAAAAAGGTTTTTCTTTAAATATTTATGGTGAATAGTTGAAGTATTATTTATGATATCAAATTTAATATAGTGGTAATAAGCAAGGTTAAGTATTTTTATTACATAATCTTGCTTTGCTTTTTGGGATAATTTTAATGTAAATTTAGTAATATTTAAGTAATAAATATTAAAAAGTAAGGTTAAATGTGATATTACATTAATAATATGGTAAAATGTCTAAAATTGTACTATAATATATTTAAATGTATATTTTAGGGGGATAGCTATGAATATATTATTGGTTGAGGATGAAAGAATCCAACGTGAAGCATTAGCATCTATAATTAAATCAAATTTTGTTGATGTTAGAATATATGAGGCCGCTTCTAAAAAAGAAGCAATGAAAATTATTAACGAAAAAGACATACATTTGTTTTTTATTGATATTCACTTAAAAGATTCATCTGGATTAGAACTTGCAAAAAAAATACGACAACATGAAAATCATTCTTTAACTGGAATAGTATTTGTAACAGGTGAACTTGTACATATTATAGAAGCATTTAAAAATATCCATTGTTATGATTTTATTGTAAAGCCATATAAAGAAAAGGATATCATAAATATTGTTGATGTTTTCTTAAATTCAACTCCATTAAAGAATATAAAAGAAGGAAGGTCTTCTTTTATAGATATCGATTCTACTATATCTATAAAATTGTATCATAATGATATTATCTATATTGAGTATATTGATAAATGTTGTAATATTCATACTATTAATGGTGTATACAATGTTAAAAGAACTTCTTTAGTAAAGCTTTTAAATAAATTAAGTGATGATGATATACTTCAAACACATAGATCGTTTGCTATTAATATGAAATATGTAACTGAAATTGAGAAGACATATGAAAAGGTATGGAGTATTAAATTGAGAGGATGTGATGATGTGGTTTTATTGAGCTACACATATAGACAAGCATTTTTAAGGAGGATTGAATAATGAATATAATGAGTATAGGAATTTCATTTATTGAAATTTTAGCTATATTATTGATTTATAATATACTAATAAATAATAATGTATTTAAGGGAATTTCAAGGATAGGCATACTTTCTATAATAACTTCATTTATATATTCATTATTTACCATAGTATATGATACTGATACATTAATTATTCTTATTGGAGTATTATTTTTAAATTCGATAGTAATAAGTAAATTTGAAGAAAAGGATACAATAGTAACATTTATTGAACTAGTAGTCAGTACTTTACTTGTATTAGGTTTTGAATTGATAATAAGCTTTATAGTATATGTGACAATGGGAAGTGATGATTTAAGTCCAACAACTTATTTAATATTGCTAACATGCATAATGCCTATATTAATTTATTTATTAAGCACAAATAAATTTATAAAAAATATAAAATTTTCAAATCTTTTTTCTAAGTATAAAAGCATAAATATAATAATATTAAATTTATTTGTATTTTTCTTATTTATAAAAGTGTTAATGGGTAATAAATTAATGAACACTAAGATTATTATACCAATTACAATATTAGGATTAATACTTATAGGAATAAATTGTTATTTTTATGTTTATTTATACAAAACCCTTAATGAAAAGAAAAAAAGTGAAATAAAAACTTCTTTTAATCCATTAATAAATGATTTAATGGGTAAGCTTAAAGCAAATGAACATGAGTATAAAAATCATTTAAATACAATTTGGAGCATAGCACAAGTTACAAATCAAGAAGAGATAAAAGAAAAATTGCAAGAATATATATCTAATATAGTTGATGATACTGAAGAATTTTCAATGCTTTTAAATGTAGAAAATACTATAATTAAAGCTGTACTTTATAATAAGGGACAGAGAGCAGAAAAGTTAGGTGTCAAATATACATATAATGTAAAAAGTAATTTAAAGAATATTTCACTTGATAATTCGGAGCTTACAGTAATATTAAGTAATTTATTAAATAATGCTATAGAAGCTACTAGTATGATAAAGAAAAAAGAATTAGAAGTATTTATAGATGAAGATAATAAGTATTATTCTATAAATGTTAAAAATAGAACAGAGGGAGTAAAGTTATCAGATTTATCTAATATTTTTAAAATGGGGTATAGTACTAAAGGAGAAGGTAGAGGTTATGGATTATATAACGTGAAAAATATAGTAGATAAATATAAGGGAAAAATTCAAATATCATTAGATGATGATATTGTAGATATTAAAATATTATTTTATAAGTAATATAAATATCTTACTTAATAGTATATCTATATAAAAATAAATTCATGTGATTAGAATAACATGAAAAGAGCTATGTAAAATTAAATACAAAATTTAATTTTACATAGCTCTTTAAAATACTATTTATCTTCTTTTTTCATTGGTGGAGTTGGCTCACCCCATAGTAAAAGACTATTTGGAGCTGCACATGTAGCTATTTGACCAATGCTTGTAACTGCACACATTAAAGTAGCTAATTTAAATGCTAATTTTTTTTTCATTTTTATAAACCTCCTTAAAAAAATCTATAATTATATATAAAATTATTAGTAAACCACAGTTAATATAGTAATTTGATAAAAATAAGTTTGAAAAAACAAACCAAATTAATAAAGTGAAAGTAACTATGTTTTTAAATTTTATCTTTTTATATTGTGTTTTAATTACTTTACGAAGAGGATTAACAGGATTGAATTTTCTGATAATTATAATACTTAGTAATATTAGCATTAAATGAAGTATAATGTTTATTGGAGGTAGAATATAGGCTAAGTAATATATTACAATAAATGATACATTACTTTGAACTACACAGCTAATAAAAGTCTTGGCATGGCTTCCACCAATAAAAGGTCTTATTAGCATTAATAAAGTTATCATCAATATAAATGCCGGTAACTTGTCTAATAATAATGCAATTAAAACCATAATTATTATTTTAGAGGTCTCACCATAAAAAACTTCTAATCCATATCTTATTTTATCAATTTCATAAATATCAGTTAATCCAACATTTGTAACTATAAAATCTAATTGTTTTTTTATAAATTGATTACTCAAAAGTATACCTCCTTAAGTATTACATAAATAATTATAATATAAATTACACTTAAATTCTATTAAAACCACAAATTTCATTTAAATTAGCATAAAAAGAAGAAAAAATAAAAAAATAAAAGAAAAAAACACGAATATTTTCTTAATATGAATATATTTATCGGAAAAATCAAAAAAAGTAAAAATAATACTTTAGAAAAATGTCAAAATATGATAAAATATGAAAGTAATGTTGGAGGTGGTATAAATACTTACATTTATTGAATTCATAAGTATGCTAATGATATATAATATAATTTTTATTGAAGAAAATAGTAATATAAAAAAATATATTATTTATTCAGTATTAGGAAGTGTAACAGCAACAGGTATATTTATGATTTTTAGCCAATATAGAATAGTTGCATTTATTTTACCTTTTTTAATAGGTATTATTATAGTGAATAAGTTTTATAATAAGAATATTGTCGTTAATATAGTTGAATTAATTATTTCAAGTATGATAATAGTTGTTATTGAACTTATAGTTTCCGTTATGATAATTTTAATATTTGGATATAATGATTTACCATATTGGATATATTTTATAATTCTTTTAGTGTCTATGAGCTCTATTATATATGGATTTCATAGAATTATGAAGTTTAAAAAGCTTAAGGTAGATGATTTTATAGAAAAATATAATTCAGTTGTATTAGTTTGTATTAATGTAATTATTATATTTTTATTTTTTAAAGTGTTATTTCAAAATAAATTTATAGAAGAATTAGAAGTGGTGGAAATTGGAATATTATTTTTGGCTATGATAATTATAAATATATGTTATTTTGTAGGTCTGTATAAAAAAAATAATAAGAAGAAGAAGTCAGAGTTAAAACAAAGTATTAATCCATTAATACAAGATCTTATTGATGAAATGAAAGCTAGTGAACATGAATATAAAAATCATTTAAACATATTATATTGTATGATACAAGTCTGTAAAGAGGACGAGCTAAGAGAGAGGGCAAAAAAGTATATAGGGAATGTTTTTGAAAATAAGAATTTATTAGGTAATCTATCATATATAGATAATACTATTCTAAAGGGTATATTATTAAGCAAAATAAATCAAGCAGAGAAAAATGAGATAAAGTGTACTTATAAAATAGATAGTCAATTAGAAGATATACAATTAGATGATAGTGAGCTTACTGTAGTATTAAGCAATTTATTAAATAATGCAATTGAAGCTGCAAGTAAAAGTGAAAAAAAATACATAGATATCTTTACAACATATAAAAATGGAAAGCACATAATAAAAATTGTTAATAGTGTTAGTAATTTTACTGAAGATATGGTTCCGAATATATCTAAGATTAGATTTTCAACTAAAGGAACAGGTAGAGGGTATGGATTATATAATATAAAAAAAATCGTTAATAAATATAAAGGTAAAATTGATATATTTTTTAATGAGGATATATTTAACATAAGTATAGAGATATAAAAGTAGTATGAAAGATATAACATAGTATTTTCATACTACTTTTTATTTTATTTATTATTTTTATTTTTAAGATTTTTATTTACTTTTTCTAAATAATTATGTTCTTTTATAATACCATTTTCAAAAGATTCAACAGCATTTTTAGTAAAATTACCAACTCTAGCTAAATCCACAGGATTATTTACATGTAAATTATTACTCATAATAGTCACCATCCTTTTAGTGATATTTTAAAGTTAGATAATTAAATTTCTTTAATTATATTTTGTCATAAAAATAAAAAACTATTACAAAAGTAAAAGGATTAAATTGACATTTAAGGAAGTAAATGGTAGAATTAATATAATTTATGAACAAAAGTTTATTAAATAAAATAAGGAGGAGCAAAAATGAAAGCAATTTTAACAGTAATAGGGAAGGATAAAGTAGGGATTATAGCAGGAGTAAGTAGCGAACTTCAAAAATTAAATATTAATATTTTAGATGTTAATCAAACTATAATGGGTGAATTTTTTACAATGATAATGATGTTAGACTTAAAATTAAGTAATGATAATTTTGAAAAAATTAAAAATATTTTAGAGCTAAAAGGAAAAGAGTTAGGTGTTGAAGTTAAGATTCAAAGAGAAGAAATATTTAACTCTATGTATACTGTATAAAATATTAAGTCTTTCAATGGAGGAAAATTATGAATGCAAATAATATATTAGAAACGATAAAAATGATAGAAGAGGAAAAACTAGATATTAGAACTATAACTATGGGAATTTCTCTTTTAGACTGTATAGATAGTAATGGAGATAAGGCAAGAGAAAAAATATATAAAAAGATTACGACTTATGCTAAAGATTTGGTCAAGGTTGGAAATGAAATAGCTAATGAATTTGGCGTGCCAATAGTTAATAAAAGAGTTTCTGTTACACCTATTTCAATAATTGCAGGAGCAACAGATGAAACTAATTATGTAAAGTTTGCAGAAACATTAGATAAAGCGGCACATGAGTTAGGAATAGATTTTATAGGTGGGTTTTCAGCTTTAGTACATAAGGGATACAGTAAGGGAGATAGAATTCTTATTAATTCAATACCAGAGGCTTTAGCTAAAACCAGTAAAGTTTGTTCTTCTGTAAATGTTGGATCTACTAGATGTGGAATTAATATGGATGCAGTGAAAGAGATGGGACAAGTTATAAAAAAGACCGCTGAATTAACAGCAGATAAAAAAGGTTTTGGATGTGCAAAACTTGTTGTATTTGCTAATGCTGTTGAGGATAATCCATTTATGGCAGGAGCTTTTCATGGAGTTGGGGAAGCAGATAGAGTTATAAATGTTGGAGTTAGTGGGCCAGGAGTAGTGCAAAGAGCTATAGAAAAGGTTAAAGGAGAAAGTTTTGATGTAGTGGCTGAAACTATTAAGAAGACTGCATTTAAAATTACTAGAATAGGACAATTGGTTGCACATGAAGCTTCCAAAAGGTTAGATACACCTTTTGGAATTGTAGATTTATCATTAGCGCCTACTCCAGCAGTTGGAGATTCAGTTGCACATATTTTAGAGGCTATGGGTCTTGAGGTTGTTGGAACTCATGGTACAACTGCAGCTTTAGCACTTTTGAATGATGCAGTTAAAAAAGGGGGAGTAATGGCTTGTAGTCATGTAGGAGGATTAAGTGGAGCTTTTATTCCAGTTTCAGAAGATGCTGGTATGATAGATGCAGTATTAAATGGATCATTAAATTTAGAAAAGCTTGAAGCAATGACAGCTATTTGTTCAGTTGGATTAGATATGATAGCAGTTCCAGGGGATACAACAGCAGAAACTTTATCAGCAATGATAGCTGATGAAAGCGCAATTGGAGTTATTAATAATAAAACTACGGCAGTTAGAATTATTCCAGCTCCAGGATGTAAAGTAGGAGATTTGGTTGAATTTGGAGGATTATTAGGAAGGGCACCTGTAATGCCTATAAATAAGTATTCTTCATTTGATTTTATTCAGCGTGGGGGGAGAATACCAGCACCAATTCACTCATTTAAAAATTAGATAAAAATAATATTTATATAGGGACACTTAATCATTGTTAAAAAACAATAAATAATGGTTGACGAGTCCCTATTTTATTAGATAAAATTAAATATTTATGTTATAAAATTTGAAAAGTATATAATAAAATTTAGGAAATATAAAATAAAAATGTTCAATTAAGGTAATACTATAAATAATTATAACTGTACAAATCGGCAACAGTAGATTATTATTAAATGTTGCATAAGATAATACAAAAAATAGATTGGTCGTGAGGAAAAGTAATGAGTGAAAATTTAGCTTTAGAAAAAAGCATCCTTGAGCAAAAACGTAGGGATATATTAAATGAAGTTAATGAGAAAAGAAAATATCAAGAAGAAATAGCTAAAAAATTAAGAGTATTAACTAAGGAAGCTAAAGGAAGTTATGATCAAGAAAAAGAAAATACGGAAAAAATATATAATTTATTAAAAAAAGAGATAGAAAATTATGAAGAAGCATTAAAGAATCCGTATTTTGGCAGAGTTGATTTTAATGAGAAGTTTGGTTCTGAAGAGAAAATTTACATAGGTAAAAAAGGGATAACATCTACAGTAGATGGTGAAGAAATTGTTGTAGACTGGAGAGCTCCTGTAGCAGATCTTTATTATAGTGGAACTGGAGGAGAGGCTTATTATAAAGCTCCTATGGGGATAGTTGAAGGTGAATTGAATTTAAAAAGAAAGTTTTTATTTAATGATGAAAACTTAGATAAAATTTTTGATGAAAGCACTAATGAGATTATTATTAACGGAGAAGAAGGAGAAGGACTTGTTGATGAGTTCTTAAAAATAAATCTAGAAGAGAGTAGAGGAAAAAAACTTAAGGAAGTAGTTGCAACTATACAAAAAGAACAAAATGATATTATAAGATGGCCTAAAAATCTTCCAATAATAGTTCAAGGATCTGCAGGGTCAGGAAAAACTACAATTGCATTACATAGACTAGCATATCTTTTATATAGATATAGAGAATCTATGGGAGGAAAAGATATATTAGTATTAGCGCCGAATAAGTTATTTCTAGATTACATTTCTGATATTTTACCTACTTTAGGATCCAATGATGTAAAACAAACAACATTTCAGGAACTTGTGATGAAAATCCTTAAATTAAAAGGAAAAATAAAAACTAAAGATGATAAACTTAAGGAGCTTATAGAAATAGAAGATCACAGAGAAAAGCAATTTATTGTCAACGCTTCAAGAGTTAAAGGAAATTTAATATTTAAGACTATAATAGATAGATATATAGCTTTATTGGAAAGCAGTTCTTTAGAAATAGATGATATTTTAATAGCAGGTTATGTTTTATTCTCAAAGAGAGAAATAATGAGACTATATCTAAAGGATTTACAAAGTTATCCTATAAATAAAAGAAAAGATGAAATTAAGAGATATTTATCATTAAAGCTAAAGGAAAGAATAGAAAGTCTTATTATTCAAGTTGATAGAGAATGGGATATAAAAATTAAAGAAGTAAAAAAAGAATTAGATGATGGAGAATTAAGAAGACATAAATTAATAGAAATATATAATGAAAGAGATAATCTTAAGGAATATATTAAGCATGATGCAAAAAAAGTAATGAATGAATATTTTAAAAATTGGAGGGGAATAACCTGCAGCGATATTTATATTAACTTGTTTAAAGACGATCAAGTTTTTGAAATTGCAACTGGAAATAGAATTCCTAGGGCATTAGCTGAATATATAAAAGCAGAAGCAGTATCAAATCATGAGAAAGGTATAATAGATGAGGATGATTTACCAGTACTTTTCTATATACATATGTTATTAGAAGGAATTGATGAAAAATCAAAATATAAACATATAGTAGTAGATGAGGCACAAGATTATAGTCCATTCCAAATTTATTTGATTAATAGTTTATCTATGGGAAATTCTTTAACATTAGTTGGAGACTTAGCACAAGGTATATATCATTATAAAGGTATTAGAACTTGGAATGATATTACTGATGGTGTGTTTGATGGTAAGGCCACATTTATAACATTAAGCCAAAGTTATCGTTCAACTGTTGAAATAATTGAATTTGCAAATTCAGCATTAAATGCTCAAGGGTTAGGTCTAAAAAGTGCAAAGCCGGTATTGAGACATGGAGAAAAGCCAGAGGTAATTAAATCAGTTTCAAGAAGAGAGTCTGTAAGAATGATTGATGAAATTGTAAAGAGGCTTAACTCAAAAGGGAAACATAGTATTGCAATAATAACAAAAACTTATAATGAAGGTAAGATTTTAGAAAAAGAATTGAAAAAACATACTGATTTAGAGTTTACTTTAATTAAAGGAAATGAGAAAAAAAGTGCAAATACAGATATAATAATAATACCAGCCTATTTAACAAAAGGCTTAGAATTTGATGGAACTATAATATATAATCCAACAGAAAAAAATTATCCAGATAATATATTAAATCAACGATTGCTTTATGTAGCATTAACTAGAGCACTTCATAGTGAGTATATAATTGCAGAAGAAGAACTTTCTAGAAATATAAAATTTGAAATATCTTAGCTATAAAATTATTAATTGATAGAATTTATTAAGTTAGAAAAATATAAAAATTAAGATCAAGTAAGCTAATAAGAGGTGTAAATACTGTTATTAACTTACTTGATTATTTATAAAATATATACAAAAAGTTAATTTGAAAGATTATCCTTAGTTAAGGTAGAATAATTTTAGTGAATTTGAAAAAAATATAGGATTTAGGATGAAAAATAGGAGGATGGGAATGAGTTATATATTTTTAATAATAGGCTTTTTTCTATTAATTAAAGGAGCAGATATTTTTGTTAGTGGTGCATCTAACATTTCAAAAAGGTTAGGAATACCATCTGTTATAGTTGGTTTAACAATAGTATCATTAGGGACAAGTGCACCAGAGCTTGCCGTAAGTGCTATTTCATCAATTAAAGGTAGCAATGAGATAGCAGTAGGAAATGTATTAGGTTCAAATCTTTTTAATACATTAATGGTACTTGGCGTTACTACTATAATAATGGCATTAACAATTAAGAAATCCGAAGTTAAAAGAGATTTTAGTATAAATATATTAGTAACCATATTACTTTTACTTTTGACTTTTACTACTTTGCTAGGAGGAAAGGATAATTACATATCAAGACTTGATGGAATAGTATTATTAATAGGATGTATTTCATATATAACCTATTTAATATTATCGGTAAAAAGAGGTAAAACAACAAGTGAAAATATACATGAAGAGTTGGCTTTAGAATCAACTAATGAAATAAGTATTTTTAAAAGTATATTAAAATTAATTATAGGTGTTGCAGGAATTGTTATTGGAGGACAAATTGTTGTAGATTCAGCAACTTCTATTGCAACTTCATTAGGAATGAGTGAAAAGCTTGTAGGACTTACAATAGTAGCAATAGGAACATCATTACCTGAACTAGTAACATCTGTAGTGGCAGCTATTAAAGGGGAAGAGGATATTGCCCTTGGAAATATATTAGGTTCAAATATATTTAATATTTTATTAATTATAGGATTATCATCAGCTATAAGCCCCATAGCTGTATCAAGTAATTTAATATTTGATTTCGTATTTTTAATTGTAGTAACTTCAATAATTGGTATTATGATATTTGCAAATAAAAGTGATGAAAAGCGTTTTGGTAAAAAAGAAGGTATTATTTTAGTAGCACTTTATGTAATTTATATGATTTATATAATAATTAGAAATTAAAAAAATCTCTACGCAAAGGAGTTAGAAAATGAATTCCTTTCACGTAGAGATTTTTCATTATATATATTTAATAAAAACTTTAAATTTTCTATAAATAAAAAAATTAACAAAATTTTTAAACAAGATTAATAAGTTATTAAATAACTTATTAAAGAATAGTTTAAAACTTTAAAAAAAGTATTGAATTCGATTAAATATACCTTTATAATATTAATATGGAGGGATAAAAATGAGATTTCAAAGTAGTTTTAAACAATATTTAAAGTGGTTAATAGGGAGTTATTTAGCAATAGGAATATTATTAGCTTTTAATAGTAAGCTTATTTTAGATTTTTCACTAAGTACTTTTCTATTAGTAGGACCGTTTGTATTATGTACGGTAGCATATGGAGTTTTAACGTTAAATAAAAAATATATAACTAGCGGAATAGTGGTTGGGTTATTATATTTTGTGGTATTAATAGTATTTAGTCCAATATTTATGCCAAGCACTCATAGAAATTTAATTGGAAATGTAGAAGAGATAGAATTTTCAAGTCAAATCGAGCATATGGATTTAAAGCAATTACCTATTATTGATAAGGAGTTAGCTTACAAATTAGCAGATAAAAAATTAGGAGAAATACCAAGCTTAGGTAGCCAAGTAACAATAGGAGATTTATCTTTACAAAGCGTAAATGGACAATTATATTATGTTGGACCATTAGAACATTCATCATTCTTTAAATGGCTTACTAATAGAGAAGGAACAAAGGGATATATTAAGGTAAGTGCGACGAATCAAAATGATGTACAATTAGTTACAGAATTAAATGGAGAAGATATACATTTAAAATATATTCCATCAGCTTATCTTTTTAGTGACTTAGATAGACATGCTTATTTAAATGATATGAAAGCTGGACATACAGATTATACTTTTGAATTAGATGATGAAGGAAATCCTTATTGGGTTATTACAAGATATGACAATGCTATTGGAATAACAGAACAAAAAGCAATAGGGACAGAAATAATAAATGCACAAACAGGTGAAACTAATATTTATGATATAGAAAATACACCAAAATGGGTAGATAGAATACAACCATCAAGTTATATAAATAATTATTTAAATAAATGGGGAGAGCTAGTTCATGGTATTTTAAACTTTAGTGATAAAGATAAATTAAAACCTACTCAAGGAATGAACATAATATTCAATGATGATGAATGTTATTACTATACAGGAATAACTTCAGTAGGTAATGACGAAGGGTTAGTTGGATTTATGCTAACTAATACTAGAACTGGTGAAACAAAAATGTATAAGACTTCAGGTGCAACTGAAGCTGCAAGTATGAAATCAGCAGAAGGTAAAGTTCAACAATATGGATATACAGCAACATTCCCATATTTAATAAATATACAATCAGAACCAACATATTTCATGACATTAAAGGATTCTAATGGTCTTGTTAAGCAATATTCTATGGTTAATGTTAAAAACTATAATACGGTTGCAGTAGGTGACACATTACAATCAACATTAAATAGATATTTAGAAGCTTTAACTAATACTAATATTTCATTGGAAGGAAGCAATAGTGAAGAATCATTAGTTGGTGAAGTTGAAAGAATAGGATTAGTTGTTAAAGAAGGTTCAAGTATTTATGATATAAAGATAAAGGGTGAAGATAGTTTCTTCTCAGTATCAACAGAAACATCAAGAGAAGTTGCATTAACAAATGTTGGTGATACTATTTCTATTAAATTTATAAAAGTTGGGGATGGAGAATATATAATAACTAATTCTTTTGAAAATTTAACTTTAGAAAATCATTCTGAAGATACTAAAACTTTAGAAGAGGGAGTATCAACAAGTGATAATGCAGTTATTATAGAAGAGGGGACATTAGATACAAATTAATATAAAAATAAGAAACTATCACATATTAAGTGTGATAGTTTCTTTGTTTTAAATAACATAAAAAGTTAAGAAGAATTTTAGCTGTAATACCCCAAATAACGCGATCATTATAAATATAAAATGGAATTTCATAAGAACCAGTAGAGAATTTATAATCATGCTTTTTAGGAATTAGTTCATAAGGGAATTTGGTGTCAGGAGTAATATGAACTTTATTAACAAAGATAGATACATTAGTATTTAGTAAAAAATCTAATGGAACAAAAAAAACTTCCTCAACTTCATCAACATTAATTTTAATATTGCTAATATCTTCGATAAAAATTAAATAGGGATGGATAAGAGTATTATAAGGAGATATAAAAATATCTAATGGAGATATAACTCTAACATTATCTTCACATATTCCTATTTCTTCACAAGTTTCTCTTATAGCAGTAGTAAGTGGATTTTCATCTTTTTCTATTTTTCCCCCAGGAAAACAAACTTCATTTGGCTGATTGCGTAATGTTTTAGCTCTAACCTCAAAAAGAATGTGTAAAGAATTATTATAATTAATAAGTGGAATAGTAACAGAAGCTCTTTTGAATTTTTCCCATCCATTAATATAAGGAGTATAATTTGCAAAAATATTATTTATATCATCAATCATAAAAATCACCTAATTATTTATATTAATAAGAAAATTTCAATATACATAATCTTAAAAAATCAATTTGTGAAATAAAGAAAAAAAACTTATAATAAAAAAATATTCTATTTAATTAGTTATAGTTTAGGAGTAAATTATGTATAAAGTTTGGTCTATAGCAGATATAAAAATAATTATAAATGAAATATCAGAAAAATGGAATTATCCATGTGATATAAAAATAGAAATTTCTAAAAGAGCAAAGAAAAGAATGGGAGCTTTTTTTTATAAAAAATATAATAATAAAATAGAGCCTTTAAAATTTGTATTTGCTGAAGAGTTAGTAAATGGTAATTATAGTGAAAGAGTTGTTAAAGAGGTAATAATTCATGAGTATTTACATTATTATTGTAATACTATAACTAATAGTAATAATGGGCATAATAAATTTTTTAAGACTTGTTGCATTAAAAGTGGTATATCTAGTAGTACAACATTTAAATATAATAGTGAAGCAGAGCCAGATTTATCAAAATATAAGTATAAGATATACTGTAGTAACTGTAAAAAACTTGTATGTATGCATGTTAGAAAAGATGCAGCAGAAAGAAAAATAAGATTATATGTATCTAAATGTTGTAATGAAAAGCTATTTTGTGATAAGCTTTTATAGTAAAAATTTTAATAAAGTATAACACTATAAGAGAAGGAGAATAAATTAATGAGTGAAGATATAAAAGATGTTCAAAATGAAGAAACTCAAATAATGACTTTCTTAGATGAAAATGGAAACAAGGTTCAATTTGAAGCTATTGCTAGAATTTATTTAGAAGATAAGGAATATTTATTATTAGCACCTGTAGAAGATAAGGAAAGCGAAGATATTTATGTATTTAGAATAGATGAAGTAGATGGCAAGCAAGAATTAAACCTTGTAGAAGATGATAAAGAGTTTATAGCAGTAAAGAAAGAGTATAATAAGTTATTATATTAATTATAAGGAGAAAAAAAGTGCAAGAATCACAAATTATAAAAATATTAAATGAAAATGACTTATCAGATGTAGAAGTTTTAAAAAGTGATGATGAGTTTGCTTTAATAAACTTTTATTTTGATTTTGACAAAGATGTACTAGATGCAGCAAAGGCTTATGCTAATGAAGAAAGTGATTTAGAAGAGTATAGTAAAGAATGGTATAATGAATATTACTTCCCGTATCTATATGATTTTGCTAATGATGAAGTATTAGAGATCATAGAAGAAATAATAGAAGAATTAGGTATTGAAGGCGAAATGATGGCTATTCAGATGACTGAAAAAACTAGCGATTATGTGCAGTTTATGGCTTTATTTACAGAAGAAGATAGTAATATATCAATAGAAGAGATAGTAAAGGATTACATGTCTAAATAAAATTTCTAAAAAGGAATAGATTACTATTGAACTTTTGATATAATTTGATATAATAAAAGCATGAAATCCTGAGATGTGCGTTTAGCTTATGATGTTCAACCTACATTATATTTACGGGATTTGCAACAGAGTTGTGGATGTCGGGCTTCATAAGATCAGAAGATGGCAGAAGCAAGTTGAGCAGAACCCACCTGCGAGCTGCAGGTGTGAATATTTAAGCGACCGGCATGTTGGGAATAAATTAGAATTAAACACCTCAAATTTTGAGGTGTTTTTTTCATGTTATGCAGCTTTTGATTTAGATGCAGAATATTTATTTGAATGTTTTCTTTTATATTTTTTATAAATAATATGTTGATATCGCCATACATGCTCGTCCAAACTTTGAGATATGTATATAACGAATTTATTTCGAGGAGATAGAAATTTCAAAAGTAAATTTAAAGTTATCTTTTGTAGAATAATTTTGTTTTTAAGACTTTTTTTATTCATAAAGCACCTCCTTGTGTTATCAATTAACATTATATGGATTATTATAACATAATTGGAAGAAAAGTAAAATAATATAATTTTACAAAAAAATACAAAACTTTCGTTGAACAAACATAAGTATCTTTAAAATGAAATTTGTTAATAATATATGATAGAGTGATGTTAGAGAAAAAGTATGGATTTTGCCGAAAATATCAAAAAGATGAAATAAAAAATATTTAAAGTTGATATTAAAAAGAAATAAATGTAAAATAAAAATAAGCAAGGTTAAAAATTAAAGTTTATTTAATCAAGCTTAACTTAGACTTCAAATTTTTACTTATACTTTTTAAATAGAATATTCATTTAATAAAATATAATTATTTAGTACTTTGGAAAGTTGAAGTTTAACATTTAAAATATTTACATAAGGAAAGGAAGTAAAAAATGGATTATACAAAAGCAAAAATAGAAGATGTAGTTATTAGAATAAATGAATTATATAAGAAGAGTAAAGAAGAAGGCTTAACGGAACAAGAAAAAGAAGAGCAACAAATTCTAAGAAGAAGATATATAGATAGTTATAAGGCGAATCTTAGAGCGCAATTACAGGGTATTGAGCCTAAGAATAAAAAAAAGTAGAAGGTGATTAATATTGTCAGTTACTGTAGAAAAGTTAATATCAGATTTTGAATTAGAAGTTTTAGTTGAGGGCGAAAAGAATGTAAAGATATCTGTTAACGATATAAATAGACCTGGATTACAGTTAGCTGGTTTTTATAATTATTTTGCACCTGAAAGAATCCAAGTTATAGGAAAAGCTGAATGGAGCTTTTTAGATGACATGGGAATAGAGTTAATGAGAAAAAGGATTAATAAGTATTTTAGTTTTGATTCTAAATGTATAATTATTACTAGAGGATTAGAACCACATAGTGAATTCCTAAAGGCAGCTAAAAAATCAAAGTCATGGTTGTTAAGAACTAATATGGTTACAACAAAGTTCATAAGTAAGCTTACTATGTATTTAGCAGGAAAGCTTGCACCAGAAACTAGATTACATGGTGTTTTAGTGGATGTATATGGTATAGGTATACTTATAACTGGAGAAAGTGGAATAGGAAAAAGTGAAACTGCATTGGAACTTATAAAAAGAGGACATAGATTAGTATCTGATGATGCAGTTGATATTAAAGAAATAGATGGTAGTTTAATAGGTACATCACCTAGAATAACCATTGGAATGTTAGAAGTTAGAGGTATAGGTATTATTGATATATCTTCATTATATGGATTGAGTTCTATCTTACCATCAAAAGACATAAATTTATTAATGCATTTTGAACATTGGAAAGATGATGGAGATTATGATAGATTAGGGATTGATAAAGAAACACAAGATATACTTGGCGTAAAGGTTAGAAGATTAAGAGTGCCTGTTAGACCAGGAAGAAACATTGCAGTTATAATTGAAGCTGCAGCAGGTAATTATAGACATTCATTAATGTCTGATGTTACACCGGTAGATATTATAGAACAAAGAATGTGTGAAATTGGTGAGGAAGAATGATAGTGTAAAGTTTCGTATGAAAAAATAGCCTATGGCTAATTTTTAATAAAA
>UQQU01000067.1 GCA_900543325.1 uncultured Clostridium sp.
TTGCGTTAAGAAGATTTTACTGTTTGAAGCTTTAGCAAGTTTAAAATCTTTAGTAAATTTTACGGAATCAATTATATAAATTCTTAGCGAAAATTTCACCCCTTCCCGGAAAAGTAATATTCCATTTTTCGTTCTCACTATGTGCACAATATTATTCGTAGATTCCCATTGAGATGTATTTTTCTCCACCGTCTGGTGCTATTGCTAATACCTTTTTGCCTTTTCCAAGTTTTTTTGCTATCTCTATAGCTGCATAAATTGCTGCTCCTGATGATATACCTACTAATATTCCTTCATTCTTAGCAAAATCTACTGCAGTTTTAATTGCATTTTCATCACTAACAGCTACAACCTTATCAACATATTCTTGTTTATAGTTTTGTGGTACAAATCCAGCACCAATACCTTGAATTTTATGTGGTCCTGGATTTTTTCCTGCAATAACTTGTGAATTACTTGGTTCAACAGCAACAATCTCTATATCACTTATTTTTTCCTTTAAACTCTTTCCTATCCCACTTATGGTTCCTCCTGTTCCAACTCCAGCTACAAATGCATTTAAATCATTTATATCTTCATATATTTCTTGTGCAGTTGTCTCATAATGCTTTTCTGGATTAGCTATATTTTCAAATTGTTGAGGCATAAAATATCCATGCTCATTTACCATTTCAGTAGCTTTTTCTATAGCTCCCTTCATGCCCCTATTTCCTTCTGTTAATACTAATTCTGCTCCGTAAGCTTTAATTAAATCCCTTCTTTCCTTACTCATAGTTTCAGGCATAACTATTATTACCTTATATCCTTTAACTCTTCCTATCATCGCTAATGCAATTCCTGTATTTCCACTTGTAGGTTCAACAATTACTGATCCTTTCTTAAGCAACCCTGCCTCTTCTGCCTTTTCAATCATACCAAGAGCAGCTCTATCCTTTACGCTTCCACCAGGATTAAACTTTTCTAACTTAACATATACATCTGCACTATTTTCATCTATCATATTTGTTACTTTTAATATTGGTGTTCTTCCTATTAACTCAATTGCTCCATTATAAATCATATATATACCTCCAAAAACATTTTTATTAACTATTTAAATTTTTATATAAAAAAACTTCGTCTCTATTCTAGAGACGAAGTATATTCGCGGTTCCACTCTAATTAAACCATCATAACAATAATGATTTCACTCATTCTACGGTACAACATAATACCTGAGCACTATAACGGGTGCTACCGTAAAACCCTACTATTATTTCAGGCATAAACTCCAAAGGGCACTTCATATAAAGTAAATCTTAGCTTCAATGGAAGCTTAGAGGAATTTATCTAGGGTTGTGCTAAATGTTAACTTCATTTGAAGTTTTACAGTAGCTGGACATCAGATAAATTACCAGTGAAAAGTTCTCAGCACTCTTTTCTCTCTGTAACCTTCCTTTATACTACTTTCCTTTTTCACAGTTTTAATCCCGAGTATTTAACTAAACTTTATACTATAATTATATGCTTCTTAATTAAAAAGTCAACAACTAATTTGAAAAATTTTACTTATTTTTCTTTTTCCAAATTGGATATAGAACTTCATCAATTAAATCATGAGTATTTACAACCCCTATTAAAACATCATTGTTATCAACTACTGGTATAGCTAATAAATCATATTTAGCTGCTATTTCAACCGCTTCATCTATATCTTCATTATGCTTAAGTATATTTATATTTTCATCCATTATTTCTTTTACTTTAACTGTACTATCATTTAGAATTAAATCTTTTAACTCTATTACTCCAATTACTTTTTCTTCTTCATCCTTTATAAATATTGAATTTAGTTCTTCATCTTCAGGATTACTTTCTCTTAAAATATCTATTATTTCTCCAACAGTAATATCCAAATTAAATGAAATAAAATCCTTACTCATTATACTTCCGATTGTTTCATCTCCATATTTAAGAAGTTCTTTTACCTCTTCAGCATCTTCAGTCTCTAAGTTAACAAGTATTTTTTCTCTTTCATCATCATCTAATTCATCTAATATATCTGCAATTTCATCATTAGGCATGTTTTCTAATACTTCTACAGCCTTTGCTTCACTTAAATCTTTTATAATACTACTTTTATATTCTGGTTCTATTTCTTCTAAGGTATCTGCTGCTAAATCTTCATCTAATGATTCAAAAATTTGCTTTCTTGAACTTGCATCAAGATTTTCTAATATATCTGCTAAATCAGCTGGATGTAGTGTTGATAGTTTTTTATATGGAACTGCTATTTGAAGATTTTTATTAACCATTTCTAAAGATTCAACGTCATCCCACATAATAACTTTATCTTCAAAGTCCTTGTTCAACACCTTATAGAAAAACTTTCCTAAACCTTGACAATTCATTCTTCTAAATTTAGCAAGAGGACCTGTTTCAACTGCAATTACTCTATATTCACCAGCAATTTCTGCAATTCTTAAATCATCAACTCTAACAACTTGCTTTCCGTTAATATCTACAATCTTTTTATCCAATAAATTTCTTGATAATAAATAAGAATAAGTTCTTGGAAGTATCTCCTTACTTCCACGAGTCATTATTTTAACCTTATTATCAACATTATAGAATAATATGCTTCTAAATTCATAATGGAATGTTACTCCATCACGCTTAACCTTATATCCAATCACTCTTGGATATCCTTGCTCAGTAGTTACATATATATCTTTTAATTCACCAAGCACATCATCGAATTCATCATATATCTTTCTTCCTAATATGCTCGTAAATAAAAAAACAGATAATCTTTGCATAAAAAATTCCTCCTCAATTAATAGAGGAGATGTTTGACCTTAAATCTGAGTTTCCCCTCTATTATTTCTTATATTCAATTTTCTTAAATTAATACTCTGAGGGACACCCTCCATTTAATCTCACCACCATTATTTTCAAAGATTAGTTATTACAAATTTTGCTTTAAAAGTTGCAATAAAAATGCCCTTTATTGGGCATCATATATTAATATTATATTAACAACCCGACAAAAGGCAATACTATAAAAACAATATTTATTATTTAATTCTTATTTTTTAATTTTAAAGGTAGATATTGCCTTATAGGAACATCCTATAATACATATTTCCCCAATTAATGGATAAGGGAAAATTCTAACTCCTCCTAAGAATATTATAAATTCTATAACAGTAATTATTAACGATACTAGAAGCAATCTCATTCCACTTGTATTGCTATACGGTTTATCAACAAATAACAAAGTAATAACTACAAATGAAGAAATTATTATTAAATAAACTAAATTTGGAATTAAAATTTCTCTATAATTTACTATAAATCCAAATACAGTATCTACTCTTATATCTAACTTATAAAATAAGTTTATTACACAATAACCTAAAAATAATATAATCATAAAAGTATAGTTATAATCAAAGCTTCTTTTTTCATCTCTTAAAAATATATAAATAGCTGCCAATATTAAAAGTGGAATAGCTACAAAATTTAATTGGGTTAATACTTTGATAAAGTAAATTATTCTCTGACTTTGTATTAACCATAAAGATAGTAATGACAAGTACCTTATTACTATAATCCATAAGCTTACTAAATAAAATTTTCGTATTTTTATAGGACATTTATTAGAACTTAAATAAATTAAATATAATGAAAAAATAATTATAAATAACAATATACATAAATAAATAAAGGCAACCACTTTTATCTCCTTTACAAAAGTACTATTATTTATAATTATTAAATCTTTAATTTATTTATTCTTTTTTTTTCTATTTAACACCTAAAATTTTCAATCCGCCCTTTATACATTTTATATCTAATGGGAAATCTGGGCCTTTTTCTCCATCTATATCTGTAACTATATCTTCATTACATTCTATATGAAGTCTATCAGTTTTAAAGTATATAACTTTATCTGAGTCCAAATGTTCTCCTTTAAGCACCTTTATAAATAAAGGAATTAGTTCATATATTTGAACAGCCTTAAAAACTATTACGTCTAACATTCCATCTGTAGCATCAGCTCTAGTAGCTAAATTAAAATTTCCTGCAGTTTTACCATTAAAAATTAACATAAGATACATAGTACCATCAAAATTTACTTGTTCTGATGATATTTTTACTTTTAAAGGCCTAAAATTAGGTAATTCTTCTAATCCTTTTAAATAATATGCTAGCTTTCCAATTGTGTTTTTTAGGTTCACATCAGTTTTTTGAGACACATCTGTAAAAAGCCCTGTGCTAGCAACATTTACAAAGTATTTATCATTAATACTTCCTAAATCTACTGTAGTTGCTGTTGATCCTATTATTTGCTTACAAGCTTCTTCTATATCAAATGGTATTCCTAAAAATTTAGAAAAATCATTTGCCGTACCTACTGGCAAAATACCTATAGGTAGTGAAATTCCTTGCTTAGCCATAGCGTTTACAACTGAATCAACTGTTCCATCACCACCAGCCACTAGTATATATTCATACTCACCTGGCTTAATATCATGAAACGCACTTTCTATCCCACATTCTTTTCTTATTCTATATGGCACTATAGTAAGGCCAGCTTGTTGATGTATGTTAATTATTTCATCTAATTTTGATAAAATAATATTTTCTCCTGAATATGGATTATAAATTAACTTTACCTTTTTCATTGTATCCCTCCTATTATCTATATAAAATTATACCACATATATTTTATTACGCTATATCTCGAATATATTTAAAACTACACCTATATACTAAGTATATAACCCCTTAAACCCCTATGTTTTCAAGCTTAACAAAATTTTCAAATATTGACTTTTATAGAATATTAATTTTTTTTAAAATTTATGTTATAATTATCTTCATGTAAGATAGAATTAGGAGTGATTATATGAGAAAAAGCAGTATTCCTAACATCTTTACTTTTATTAATTTATCATTTGGAATATTATCATTGCTTTCTACCTTTGAAGGCAACTATTCACTAGCATGTATTTTTATATTACTTGCTGCATTAGTTGATCGATATGACGGTAGAATAGCTCGCTATTTACAAGTTACAAGCGATTTGGGGAAAGAACTAGATTCATTAGCTGATTTAGTTTCCTTCGGTGTTGCACCATCTATATTAGTATTTCTATTATTTGATTTTTATACACTAGGGCCCTCAGGTATATTAGGAATAATTCCACTTTTATTATTTCCAATATGCGGCGCTTTTAGATTAGCTAGATATAATGCAAGTGAGTTTAATGGAGTTTTTACAGGTGTTCCTATTACTGTTACAGGCAGCTTTTTAGCGTTATTTTGCTTATTTACCATTAATAAAACCATTTCCGCACTTATTCCATTATTGTTATTATTATTAGGTTCTTATTTAATGGTGAGTACATTTAAATTAAAAAAATTCTAAAAAAAGCTATATCAAAGATAACTAAATAATTTGCACTTTGATATAGCTTCTTTTTAATTATTTAACTTTTCTTCTTGCTCCTTCTTATAAGCCTTTAACCTTTCAAATTCTTCTCTAACAGAGGAATCTTGAAAAAATAATTCATTATCTACTTCAGTTAAAATTACCTTATCATCACTTTTCTTCAAAATATAATCTCCAATTAGAGCACAATATTTAAAATAAGTTTCTCCGCACTCATCCAATAAATTAATTACATTATCTATTATATCCCCTAATTCATTTGCTCTATGGACAGCTTCTTTAACGTAACTACTTTTAGCTTCATATATATTATTTAATTCTGCTGCTCCTCCTATTAATAACCGATAAGAATCTACCATTGTTTTTAATAATTGATTTAAATTATTAATATCAACATAATATTCCTTCATTAATTGTTGATATTTCATTTAAATACCTCCGAATTATAATTATTTTAAATTAATTTAGTTACAATTTTTATTACATCCCTTAAGATTAATATTAATATTCTCTATAAATTCATCATCTAATTCTTCAAATATCTTTCCTTCATCACTGCATAATTTTTCAAAATCACTTTTTTCTTTTAGAGACATATATATAGTTGTCCCTTTCTCTTTTTCATTCTTAGCAGTACTTTCCCCTACTTGAGCCTTATTTCCACATTGCTTTTCATCCATATTTACTTCTATATCAACAATATCTTGCTTTTCTTTTGCAGTCTTACTCTTTTCTAAATACGCTTTATTCTTTTCTAAATACTCTTTGTTATTTTCTAAATCACTGATATTTTTCTTACCAGTACTTTCCCTATACATACTTAAATCTAATTCTAAATTATTATTTTCTTCATTTAATGTAAATCCCTCTCCAAAAACGACAGGAACAAAAAATTCTTTTGGTATTGATATAAACATTATTTATAACTCCTTATATATTTTTTATTTCACAATATGGTTTAAAATAATCTTTTTGATATGCACATAATGGACATTTATCCGGTGCTTCTGCCCCCTCATGTATATATCCACAATTCATGCAAACCCACTTAGAATTCTCAGGACCAACAAACATTGATTTCTTATTTAATTTATCATATAACTTTTTAAACCTTTCAGCATGAGCTTCCTCTACTTCTCTCAACTCCTTATATAAGTCAGCAATTTCCTTAAACCCTTCATTTTTAGCTTCTTGTTCAAATTTAGCATATAATTCTTTATATTCCTCTGTTTCGCCACATATTGCATCAATTAAATTTTCTTTAGTACTAGAAACTAACTTTAAAATTTCTCCATAAACTCTCCTTGCATGAGCTAATTCATTTATTGCAGTAATATCGAAAACTTCAGCTATCCACTGATAACCTTCTTTTTTTGCCTTTTCTGCATATAAAGTATATTTATTTCTTGCTCTACTTTCTCCAGCAAAGGTTCTATACAGATTTTTCTCTGTTTTACTTCCCTTTAAATCCATTTTTATCTCCTCTAAAATATTCCTAATATTAAATTATTCAAAACATACAAAAATGATGAATCATAAATGATAGTAAGCATATTACTTATCACTTTTAATTCATCATTTTCTCCTTAATATTAATTTACTGTTACTCTTCTATCATTATCACATACTATTTCGATACTTCTACCTTCCTTAGTATGTGTATTTAATATAACTTTATGCCCCCAAAGATCAAATAAATATTTTAATGTTTCTTTTGCATAAAGTAGCTCAAGTTCTCTACCGTCAAAAACATGTTCTAATGTTAAAGTACCATCACGCTTATTCAAATCAACAATTCTTATATAAGGAATAGATCCAACTCCACATGAGTCTGACATAGTGTCTCTTATACTCTTCCATCCCTCTTCATCAGAGACTTCATCCACTACAAATTCAAAGCTCTTCTTTGCATACTGGAATAATCCCAAATCCTTGCACAATTCTTGAGTTAAATATTTACGTAAAAATGAATTATCTCTTTCTATATATCTAACTTCAAATAACTTATCTCTGCCATATCTTTTTTCAATATCTTCAAACACTTTAAATCCAACATAATAAGGATTTAACCCACCTAATGCAGGTGCTATAACATCATTATGACGCTTTATAAACTCTAAATATAATCCATCTGGTAAATCTAAGCTTTTTAAGATATTATAATGACAATAACTTGCCCATCCTTCATTCATTATCTTAGTTTCAATTTGTGGTATAAAATATTGAGTTTCTCTTTTAACTATTTTAAGAATTGACTTTTCCCATTCTTCTAAAGAACCATATTTCATTATGAACCCTATAATATCATCACAAGGTTCTATAGGTGTCTTACTTAAATCTGGCAATTCAATTTCTTCATCACTATTTAATATATCTCTACCTTGAATTTTCATATTATATTCTTCTATTAAGTTAGCTTTGATTTCTTCATCACTTAATTCTTTCACACCAACTACTCTTGGTATTTGATATCTAAGTGCATGCGCCGCATCCAAAATCTTTTCAACCCTACTATATCCTATACTAGGATCATTTATATAACTTCTAATTATATCAGCATCTAACTTAAACATCTCTAAAGTGTAATAAGCCTTAGTTCCTTCTCTAAATAGCCTATTATTTTTAAAGAAATCATTATGACCATAAACATGAGCCATAGTTAGGATTTGTAAAAGCAATGTATTTTCCTTCATTAAATATGCAAGGGATGGATTTGAATTTATAACCATTTCATAAGGTAAACCAGTTAAATTTAATGAATATAATGTTTTATTTTTTTCATATGCCTTACCATAACTCCAATGAGGATATTTAGATGGCATACCCACATAAGCTTCATAAGCTAACATTTCATTAAATCCAACTATTTCAAACTCCTGAGGATAATAATCAAGTCCAAATTCAGTTGCTTTCTTCTCAATCTTTACATTCCACTCTTCTAATTCCTTTAGTGTGTACTCCATTATTCATCCTCCTTTAGCTCCTTGCTTAACATCAACTTAAGAGCGTCCCATAAATTCTTTTTCTCTTTAACAATAACAGAGACAAATTTCTTATCTGAAATTTCCTTATTAAATCTATAGTACATTGTTGTTGAATAAGTTGATGGTAAAAGTTCAGCATATCCAAACATATTACTAACTTCACACAGTTTCTTCACAGATTCAATTGCTCTTTCATTATCTTCAGACCAGTTATCACCGTCACTGGCATAAACAGGATATATATTCCAAACTTCTGGAGAATATTTTTCTTCAATAAGCTTTAATGCTAAATTTAAACCACTAGAAATATATGTTCCTCCTGATTCTGCCTTATGGAAAAATTCGTATTCATTAACTTGTTTTGCAACTGTTGTATGAGAAATAAATTCAAATGCAATATTATTATATTTTCTTTTTATAAAAGTAGATAATACAAAGAAAAATGATCTTGCTAAATACTTTTTAGTACTATCCATAGATCCAGATACATCCATTATAAAAATCATTACAGCATTACTTTCCTTTTTAGGTTTAGTTTTAACTCTGTAATATCTAATATCATCTTCTCTAAATGGAAATCTATCTAATTCATCATCTAATCCAGCTTCTTTAAGTGCACGTTTTTTTCCTTGCTTACGAGCTGTCTTAGCCATAACAGTTTTTTTCTTCGCTAACCTTGGATTAATACCATGTCTTTGATATCCTCTTTTCCTGCTAGCACTTTCTGTTATTACTTCTGAATATTTCTTTTTATCTAAATTTGGCAAATCTAAATCCTCGACTATATAATCCATTAACTCTTCTAAAGTTATTTCTGTTTCATATATATCGTCCCCTTCAGAATTACCTGCACCTTTATTTCCCTTTTTACCACTAGATTCAGCTGACCCTATTTTGTCACCGCGCTTTTCTTCACCTGTACCGGTAGCAACACCCTTATTGTTGCTACCATATACAAATTGATATTCTTTTATTCCTCTAATAGGAATTTTAAATTTCTTATTTTTAGTTTCTCCTACTATACTCTCTTCTGATAGTATGTCTCCTAAATTTTCTTTAATAGACTTTTCCACCAACTGCCTATGTCTTCTTCTATCTTCAATACTTCTATCATGCTCAACGGGATTTATAGTATTGTCTCTAAATATAGCCATCCTTATCAATCCTTCCACAAGTTGTTAGCGGCATATTTAAGAATTACATCACAGCAGTGTGGACAATATCCGTTTCTTTGCATTTCGTCAACCATAGCATTATATTTTTCTGTTTGCTCTTTATCTCTAACTCTTGATTTAGTAATTATTCTAGATAGATCTCTTACAGATGCTATAAGTTTCTTTTCTATAGCTTCTTTTAATGGTTCATAAGATTTGTAATCTATCTTTGATCCATTTCTAACTAGATAGAACATATATGATGTTACATCTGCTCTAAATCCTTTACTTGAAGCTTCTGAGACACCAATTTGCTCTTCTATACTTCTCATAAACTCTTCATCTGGGTTTAATTCTTCACCAGTTTGAGCATCTTTAATTCTAGTTTTATTAACAAAAGCTTCAGCATTATCTATATAATTATTGAAAAGACTTTCAGCTTGTTCTCTAAATGAATGGATAAATGCTTTTGTTATTTCTTTCTCTAAAGTCTTATTATATTCTTTTCTAATAGTATCTTGGATAAATGCCAAGTATTTCTTCTTATCATCAGCAGCTATATCCATGTCTTTAATAGATTTAATTATACTTTCCATAATGCTTAAAGGGTTTATACAGTCATATTCAGAATTTGAAAGTGCATTATCAATTGATTTTATAATAAATCTTGTACTAATACCCTTCATTCCTTCATAAGGCCCTGCTTCTTCTCTAAGCTCTGTAATATCAATTTTCTTAGTTGTTCCCTTTTCAACTAAATCCTCTCCATTATAAATCTTAAGCTTAGTCATAGGGTCAACTTTTGCAGATGGTGTTAATCTTGAAAGTATAGCAAACATTGCTGCAACTTCAATTGTATGAGGTGCAATATGAGCCTTAAAGTTACTCTTCTTTAATATCTTTTCATAAATCTTAATTTCTTCTTCAAGTTCTAAGCAATAAGGAACTTCAATTTTTACAATTCTATCTAGAATTGCTTCATTAGTATGATCTGATTTAAACTTATTCCACTCTGCTTCATTAGAGTGAGCTATTATTAATCCATCAAAATAAATCATTGAACCCTTACCAGGTGATGGTATAGATTTTTCCTGAGTTGCTGTTATAATTGTGTGTAAGTATTCAACATCATTTTTAAATACTTCTATAAATTCAACTAATCCTCTATTACCTACATTAAATGCTCCATTTAGTGAGAATATTCTTGGATCATCCTCTGGGTACATATCCATCTTAGAAATATCAATAGAACCTGTTAATATTGAAGTATCTTGATTATTAGGGTCAACAGGTGGAACAACACCTATCCCCTTTCTTGATCTTATAGAGAACCCCTTCCTTTCAACAGGGAAATTTTCATATTCTCCATTAAATTCATGAAGTAATCTATACTTGCATACTGGACATAAGTCTCCTTCTATTTGAACACCTAACATTTCATTAAACTTAGGCCTTAAATGATTTGGAACTAGATGTAAAGGTTCCTCATGCATAGGGCAACCTTTTAAAGAATATATTGGTTCACATTGAACTAATGCACTCTTTAAAGCTTCTACTAATGATGATTTACCTGCTCCAACAGGTCCTACTAAGTATAAAACTTGTCTAGATTCCTCACCTTTCATAGATGCAGAGTGTAAATAATTAACAAGTTTCATTAGAATTTTATCAATTCCAAAAAAATCCTCTTTAAAATATCCATACTCCCTAATTGTTTCATTACCATATATTTTTCTTATTCTTGGGTGTTCATCACCTTTTAAAACTTCTACCCCCTTACTCATAATAAAGTCATATAACCTCTTATGTGCAAGTTTTGCTATATCTGGGTTTTGCTTTACTATTTCTAAGTAATCTAAAAATGTACCCTCAAATTTTTCTTTATTTCTACTTTCTCTATCTGTAGTTATAAATTCCTTAAAGTTCATAAACTCATCCCTCCCCTTTAATTTAATATATTATTGTATTAAATAGTTATATTCCTATTTTTTTATTTACACTTCTCTATATTTTATATGTTTAAATTTACCAATTATTATTAATTAACCATATTTTTTTTATTTATTATATTTACAGCCTAATATACCTTATTAATAATAAAAATTCCCTATAAGAAAATTATATTAACTATAATTTTACTCATAAGGAATTTATATTTACTTTATTAAATTTTAACTTTTTAATCTTTTTAAAAGCTCTTCTCCGTATTTATTAAATTTCTTTTCTCCCATACCTCTAATCTCTAAAAGTTCTTGATCTGTTTTAGGTAATTTATTACATAATTCAATTAATGTTGCATCTGAAAAAATTATATATGGCTTTACCCCTTCTTTAATTGCAGTATCTCTTCTCCAAATTCTTAGCTTATTAAATAAATCACTATTAATAACTTTTTCCTCATTTTGATAACTTAACTTTAACATTACTCTTTGCTTCGACTTTAAAATACTGTAGGATTTTTCATTTAATTGTAGCATTGAGTAAGTACCTTCTTTTAAATTAACGTACCCAAAATCAATTAATGCTTTTATTAAATCTCGTATAAACTTACTACTATACTCTCTCATTATTCCATATGTAGTTAATTCATTTAATTTATCATTAATTATCTTAGGACCAACCATTCCTCTAAGTACATCAATAAGAACTGCAACTCCATAACGTTCTCTAGTTCTATATACACAAGATAATATCTTTTGAGCTTCTATAGTATAATCTCTAAGTTCATCACTATTTAGGCAATTACTACAATTATTGCAATACTCCCTAATATTCTCTTGTCCAAAGTATTTTAAAATAAAGGCCCTTAAGCATTCTTTACTCTCACAAAAGTCTATCATGCTTTGAAGCTTCTTTATTTCTAATTCTTTTCTATCTATCTGAACAGTTGTATATATTAAATATTCTAATGTTCTAATATCACTTCTATTAAATAAAATATGGCACTCAGATATAGCTCCATCTCTACCAGCCCTTCCAATCTCCTGATAGTAACTTTCTATATTTTTAGGCATTGTAAAGTGAACTATATATCTCACATTGGACTTATCTATTCCCATTCCAAAAGCATTAGTTGCAATCATAACATTGCAGTTTTCATTTAAAAATTCATCTTGATAATACTCTTTTTCTTCATCCTTTAATCCACCATGATATTTTAATACATCATATCCTAAATCCTTAAGATAAAAATATAATCCATCTACTTCCTTCCTCGTAGCACAATAAATTATACCAGCTTCATTTTCCTTATCCTTAATTATATCTTTTACTAACTCTAACTTATCTTCTTCAATATGTACCCTTATAGATAAGTTATCCCTATCAAAACTACCTATGTATATGTAAGGCCTCCTCAATCCTAAAAGCTTAACTACATCCTTTCTTACAATTTCTGTTGCTGTAGCAGTAAATGCAGTTACTACTGGTCTAATACTTAAAGAGTTTATAAAATCATTAATTAATCCATAACTTCTTCTAAAATCATGTCCCCACATTGATACACAATGAGCTTCATCTATTGCTAATTGACTTATATTAAGTTTTCTAAGCTTTCTTTTGAAAAATTCATTTTCTAACCTTTCAGGAGCAATATAAAGTAATTTTATTTCACCTTTTCTACACCTTTCCATAATGCTATCTATACTCTCTAAACTTTGAGTGCTATTTATATATTCGGCATTTATTCCATTTGATTTTAAATTATCTACCTGATCCTTCATTAAAGCAATCAATGGTGAAATAACTATAGTAACTCCCTTAAATAAAAGAGCTGGAATCTGATAACAAATTGATTTTCCCCCACCTGTTGGTAAAATACAAAATGTATCTCTTTTACTTAATATATTATTTATAATTTCATACTGCCCTTTTCTAAAGGAATTATATCCATAATACTTATGAAGTACTTCAAACACCTTATTCATAATATCTCACCAATTTCTATAAATATATTTCTTTTATATTATCACATTTTTTACTACTATTACATATTTTTTATTATTTTTTTAATTTACTATTGACTTATTCTTAATATCATATTAAAATAAATCTTGCCTGCTGAAGTGGCGGAACAGGCAGACGCACAGGACTTAAAATCCTGCGGTAGCGATACCGTACCGGTTCGATTCCGGTCTTCAGCACCAAAAAGACTGTATAAGTTATACAGTCTTTTTTTATTTTATTCTTTTTTATTAATATCAGAAAACTCCATTTCAAACATATATTTTAAAGATGAATCCCCTATTAAATTTTCTTCCTCTTCATCTGCTACAGTTCTTATTGGTAATGTAATTATAAATGTAGTTCCCTCATTAAGCTTACTCTTTACATCTATATTTCCATTATGTAAATCTATTAACCCTTTTACAATAAATAGCCCTAAACCACTTCCCTCATTTTGTCTATTAAGGCCTCCATTAAAATCTGCTCTTTTGAACTTTTCAAAAACATGTTCTTTCATTTCCTCTTTCATTCCAATACCATCATCACTAATTTCTATAACAACATTATTAGTCTCTCTCTTTACTAAAACCATTATATTTCCACCATCATTCGTAAACTTTATAGCATTAGATAATAAGTTTAATATAACTCTTTCTATCTTTAACTTATCTATAACTGTAATTATTTCTTCTTCTTCAGTATCGAAAATTACATTTAAATGATATTCTTTAGCTAAATCTATAATAGTTAATGTTATATCTTCAATTACCTCTACTATGTTTTCATTTTTTAAATTAGTATCCATATATCCCATTTCTAATTTATTAACATCAATTAAATTATTAATATATCTACGTAATCTATTAGAATTTTTTATTATATAATTTAGCCTTTTTTCAAAAAATTCTTTATCAAAATCTCCCTCTTCTGATTTAATCCTCAATAAATTACTTGCATTTATTATTATATTTAATGGCGTTCTAAGTTCATGGGATATTGTAACAATAAAATCAGTTTTTATTTTCTCTCTTTCAATAGATTCTATTAATAACAATTTATTTTCTCTAGCCGTTTTTGTGTTTTTAATAGATAAATAAATTAAACCAACTATACCTAATATACCTAATGAAACTAATGTCCAGACTATTACACGTAAATATTTAGGAAGTAATAGATCAAACATATTTTTATTAATAAACTTACTATTTTGTGGTAATCTTAAAGGATTAATATCATATTCTAAAATAGCATCATAATTAAAAATTGGTATACTAAATGTATTACGTACAGGTACTATATTATAGGCGGAGCTTTCTTCTACAATATTATTTAAAAGTGTATATGTTACTTCCCCTAACCTATAACCATCATTAACTATTCCCCCTACTGCTCCAGCATAAACATATTCTTCTAATTTCGTATAAATAGGAGCCTTAGTTACTTCTTTAATTCCATTTATAACATCCTCTGGTTGAACTAGATCTGTTTTATTGGAATCTTTAAATGTCCCGCATAAATATATCGCACAACGTTTATCTTCTATTTCCTTACATTTCTCTTTAACATCTTTAAAATGTGTTTCTTGAATAATATGATAATTAAATGGCTTTTCTGATTTATCAATAATTTTTGAAAACTCTTCCTTAATAGTATTACAATAAATACTATTATCTAAAATTAAATATATATCTGAAACCTCTTTACTAGCCTCTAAAATTGTATTTACTATAGGTAAATTATATTGATACTCTAATATTCCAGTAATATATTCACTTTCATCTTTGGTTAAAAATATAGTTTCATTTATCCCTACATAAATAACTTTTTTCTTATAAATAAATAAATTCTCATTAAATAAATTTTTTCTAACTAATTGAAAAGCTTCATCATCTAAAGTAATTATATATTCAATATTTGAATCCTTATATTTAACATTTAAAAAGTTAATAAAGCCCTCATCATATTCTTTAGATTCTAAAACTTTACTATCTAAAAATTCAGTTTTCGCTATATACCTATCATTACTGTTCTCAAATCCCTGTAATATAGAACTTTCCCACTTATTAGCCGGAGAATATGATCCTATTATAAGAACTTTCTTTCCCCCACTTACATCGTCGCAATAACACTTACTATAATCCATACCTATAAAAACATATAAAATCGTAATTAAAAAAACTAAAACACTTTTTTTATTCATATGGTTTTCTCCTACCTTTTAACATCTCTTTATATATTGTGTATTTATTAAAAAAATATTAAATTTTACTAATGTTCTTTACAAAAAAAAGATAGAATATTAATTTCAAAATCAACATTCTATCTTCAACTTATTTATTAATTAAAGTAATTTTTCAATATTTAATAAACTGCTATCCTTATTAATTGCACCTATATAATACTCTACGCCCTTACTTACAGCACCAAAATCACCATGTCCATCAGAGCCTGCTGTTATTATCATGTTATTTTCTTTACAGAATTCTAAACATGTTTCTGTCATTAAATCACTATTTGCAGGGTAATAACATTCAACTCCATCAACACCTAATTCTTTTAGGATTTCAAGTTTTTCTATTATTTCCTCTTTAGTTTTATCTTTATAATAATTACAAGGATGTGCTAATACTACATATCCTCCAGCCTCATGAGTAATATCACAAACTTCTTTTACACTCGGAAAATCAAACTTTTCATGTCCACACTCATATTTTCCATAAAACTTCATTCCATCAAAAAGGCCTTCTGTAATATCTTTATCAAATAAATAATGTATTCCCTTCCATCCACCTTTTCTTCTATCATATTCATAAGAATTATAATCTTCTAAAGATATATTTTCATAATCTTTTTCCATTCTTCTTATAAGCTCTACACTTGTTTCTAATAAATTTTCTTTAGCTTTGTTTACTAACTTAAAGAAATTCTCATTATCATTAAACTTATATGCTAATAGATGCACTAAGTGTCCCTCAAATATTGAATCTATTTCAACTCCTCTTATTAGAGTGATGCCTTCTTTCTCAGCTTCGATTTTTACTTCTTCATATGAATCTAAAACATCATGATCTGTAATTGAAATAATACCTACATTTTTATTTTTAGCATCCTTTACTATTTCTTGTGGTGACATTGTTCCATCAGAATAATAACTATGTATATGTAAATCTGTTAACATATTTTCCTCCTTAGTTTTAAAAATATTTATTAAATAAATTTTTAAATTTAAACTAATAATCTTAATATAAGTTTTAATTATTTTAATATACCTACTTAGCAATTTAATCAATTTAAACCGCATATTTTCTCTTATAAAAAGGTACTTATCTAATAATATTATCATATCATATTTTTTAATTTATTTTCATTTTATAATAAATATCATAATTAAAATAAATTATCTTTTCTAGGCTTAAAGTTAATTTACTTATTTTTTTGTTTTCATTCTTATTATTTTAAGGTATAATAACCAATGGAGAATAAATTGATATACATAATTGTTAATTTTATAACATTAAGTAAGACTTAACGAATTCTCTATAATATTTTAAAATGTACGGAGGTATTGCCATGTTAGTTTCAGCTAAAGAAATGTTAAACAAAGCAAGAGA
>UQQU01000068.1 GCA_900543325.1 uncultured Clostridium sp.
AAGTGTAGCATAAAAAAGTTTGACTTTTTGTGTCTAAAATATTGACATAAGACCAGTAGTAGATTATTACAGTTATGCAATTAGACACGTTTTTTTATCATGAATGGATATGTTCTCGTCTACCGATAGTGCCAAAAACGCAGTAGATATGTTTCCGCAAACGGCTCAAACAAGGAAACGGCTGTGGATTTGTTCCCGTAAACAGAAAAATAGCAAAGACATTCAGCCTATCGTATCGAGCCATATTGAGAACGTAGCTTTACTTATCAAGGAGACATTAAATTCTTAGTGAAATCGTAGATTGAACTTAGAATTTAAGTCCGCATTTCGTAGAGTAGCGGAGAAATGTGTACATTTTTAATAAGATAAGTATTTAGCACGTTCCATGCAAGAGATGTCAAAGAACGAATGAAGTGAGTGATTTGTAACATCTTACTGCAGAGAACGTAGCTAAGATAATAAAAAAATAAGGAATATACCAATGCACATGATAAATATTATTATGTGCATTTTTAATATTTTTAAATAATATTTTTAATACAAAATTAAAAATATTTATTAATGAACAGTAATAATATATGTGGAAACTTTATATTATTAAATAAGTAACTTTAATACAAAGTAATTCTGAATGAGTTATTCTTTTAAGTATTTATATAAAAGATATTTGTAATTACTTTAATATTATATGAAAGGAAGAGATATTTGAATGATAAATCCTAAATATAAAATTGAACAATTTGCTTTAAAACAAGTTTTAGGATATCTAAAAAAGGATCCAGAACATAATTTACCAAAGATTATGAACTGGATAAGAAAGTTTGATACAGAAAAAATATATGTGAATCAATATGATATGATAGATGAATATTTAAAAGATCCAGAAAATAACTGGACTAAGTTAATGTGCAACATAGTTAATAATGTTCATCCTAATATTGTTCAAACAGTATTTACAAACTTCTTATTAAATGCATCTATTAGAGGATGGGATGAGATACAAAAAAATAAAGAGAAATATGGTCATGAAATACCATTTACAATCCTTGTAGACCCAACTACAGCTTGTAATAAACATTGTATAGGTTGTTGGGCAGCTGATTATAATAAAGCTTTAAATTTGAGTTATGAGAAATTAGATAAATTATTTACTGAAGGAAAAGAGCTAGGAATTTATTTTTATATAATGACTGGTGGAGAACCATTAGTTAGAAAGAACGACATATTAAAATTAGCTAAAAAACATAATGATTGTGTATTTATGTTCTTTACAAATGGAACATTAATAGACCAAAAGTTCTGTGATGATTTAATTGAAGTAGGAAATTTAGTACCAACTATAAGTGTTGAAGGATTTGATGATGCAACAGATGGAAGAAGGGGGGAAGGTTCATGGAAGGATATTATGAGAGCTATGGATCTTATGAAAGCTAATAGAGTTCCATTTGGATTCTCAACTTGTTTCACTACAGCAAACTGCGATAGTGTTTTATCTGAAGAATTTATAGATTTGATGATAGATAAAGGAGCATATTTCTCTTGGTACTTTACATTTATGCCAATAGGATGTAAGACAGATACATCATTAATGGCAAATCCAGATCAAAGAGAAAAATTATATAGAACTATTAGGGCTTGGCGTAGTACAAAATCTATATTTAATATGGATTTTTGGCATGATGCTGAATACGTTGGAGGGTGTGTTGCTGGAGGAAGAAGATATTGCCATGTTAATGCAAATGGAGATGTAGAACCATGTGTATTCTGTCATTATTCAAATGCAAACATTAAAGATGTATCTTTAATAGAAGCCTTAGGTCAACCATTATTCATGGAATATCAAAAGAATCAACCATTTAATGAAAATCAATTTAGACCATGTCCAATATTAGATAATGCGCCTAAGATTGCAGAAATGGTTAAGAACTCTGGTGCGAAATCTACAGAATATATAGATCCGGAGAATGTTGATGATTTATGTAAGAAGACAATTGACTATGGATTGACTTGGGCAAAGAGAGCAGAGCCGTTATGGGAGGAGAATATGGAGAAAAAGAAAAAGGCTAAAGAAGAAAAGGAAAATAAGAAAGAAGAATCATTAATAAAAAATTAGTTAACAATAAGTAAATTAATGTACTATTGAATAAAATTTATAAATATTGGAATAATTTAATATAGAGGCTAGTAAGCTTTAAACCATTGTTATTAATAATATATTTATTAAATTCTCATATAGCGCCATAAATATATATTAATAACAATGGTTAATTTATTTTATAAATTTATGAGAGGAGTTAACTATATGGATATAGAGAAAAGTTTTTTTAAGACCTTCTTAAAAAATTTTGAGGAAATTTCTTTTCAACTAAAGTTTTGGGATGGTGAAGAAATAAAAGTAGGACCTGATGCACCTAAATTTAGGATAATATTAAAAGCGCCTTTAAAAAAGAAGGATTTATTAACTAGTACTTCATTAACATTTGGAGAAGCTTATATGAATGGAGATTTAGAAATAGAAGGTGATATGTTTACTGTATTCAATGAACTACTAAAGTGTATAGATAAGTTTTCTACAAACTTTAGAAGTTTAAATAAAATATTTTGTGGCTCAACTTCTATGAAAAAACAAAAGGAAGAAGTTTCATCCCATTATGACATAGGAAATGATTTTTATAAAATATGGTTAGATGATACATTAAGTTATTCATGTGCATATTTCAAAAATGAAAATGAATCATTACATGATGCACAAATGAATAAGATTCATCATATATTGAAAAAACTTAATTTAAGTGAGGGATTAACTTTACTTGATATTGGTTGTGGTTGGGGTGGATTACTTATAGAAGCTGCAAAACAATATAAGGTTAAAGGATTGGGAATAACATTAAGCGAAGAGCAATATAAAAAGTTTAAAGAAAGAATAAAAGAAAATAATCTTGAAGATTTATTAGATGTAAGATTAATGGATTATAGAGAATTAAAAAATAGTGGACTTTCATTTGATAGAATTGTAAGTGTCGGAATGATAGAACATGTAGGAAGACCAAATTATGATTTATTCTTTGAAAATGTTGATGCTGTATTAAAACAAGGTGGATTATTCTTATTACATTATATAAGTGGACTTAAGGAATCAGAGGGAGATGCTTGGATAAAGAAATATATATTCCCAGGAGGAGTTATACCAAGTTTTAGAGAGATAATAGAAATATCAGCTGATTATAAATACCATACAATAGATGTTGAAAGCTTAAGATTACATTATAAAGAAACCTTATTACATTGGGCAAATAACTTTGATAATAATATAGATGAAGTCAGAAAGATGTTTGATGAAAAATTTATAAGAATGTGGAGAATGTATTTATATTCTTGTGCTGCTTCATTTAATAATGGAGTAATAGATTTACATCAAATACTATTTGTTAAGGGAGTTAATAATAATTTACCTATGACAAGAGAATATATGTATAAATAGTTTAAATTAATTATCATAATTAAATATTTTAAAATTTTAAATTAAAAAAAAGTGGCCTTAGGCCACTTTTTTTAACTCTAATATTTTAAATACATCAAATTTCTATTATAAAATTATTCACCAAGAATTTCGTTTATAGCATTCTTGTAAGCATCTGCTTTTGCACCGAATATTGCTTGAACTCCGTTACCAACTTCAACAACACCAGCAGCACCAAGGTTCTTTAATTCTTCCTTGTTAACATTTGCTTTATCTTTTACTTCAACTCTTAATCTTGTGATACAAGCATCAACAGATACTATGTTAGCTTCTCCACCTAAAGCAGCTAATACTAAAGGGGCTTTTTCAGCTATTTCACCTTTACCAGCAGTACTTGGAGCAGCAGCTTCTGTAGCACCACCCTTAGATTTTTGGTAGTCAGCTTTAGTGTAAAGTTTAGTTTCTCCTTCGTTTTCATCTCTACCAGGAGTCTTTAAGTTCATCTTAGTTATTAAGAAGTAGAATACGAAGTAGTAAATTACTGCGTATGCAGCACCAACTATTAATACCCATAACCAGTTTGTTGGAACTCCTGCACCTGCTGGAAGTAAACCGAATAATGAGAAGTCAATTACACCACCAGAGAATGTCATACCGATAAATACATTGAATATATCCATTAACATGAATGATAAACCTGCAAGGACACAGTGAACAACATATAATACTGGAGCAACGAATAAGAATGTAAATTCTAATGGTTCAGTTATACCAGTTAAGAATGAAGTTACAGCAGCAGCTAATAATAATGATCCAACAACTTTTCTCTTGCTTGGTAAAGCAGCTCTATACATTGCAAATGCAGCAGCTGGAAGACCGAACATCATGAATGGGAATTTACCAGCCATGAATCTTGTAGTTCCGCTAACTATATCATTCATAGTTGAAGCTGAAGCACCAACTAAGTCAGTCATGCTTGATAATTGAACGAAATAAGCAGTATTAGCACCAGCAACAGTTTGAACAGATCCGTTAACTAAAACGTTAGCTTCAACGAAAGATCCAAACCAGAATGGAGTATAGAATACGTGATGTAATCCAAATGGAATTAATGCTCTTTCAATTAATCCATATAAGAAAGTACCAATTGTACCAGCATCTCTAACAAGGTTAGCTATAATTGAAATACCATCTTGAACAACTGGCCATGCAAATGCAAGTACTGCACCAACTAAAGCCATTGTAAGTGAAGTTATTATTGGAACAAATCTAGCACCTGAGAAGAATCCAATAACTGGTGGTAATTGAATTGTGCAGAATCTATTGTGTAATAATGCAGTTACTATACCAGTTATGATACCACCAAATACAGACATATTTAATGTGAATATACCTAAGTTAGTAGTTACATAAGTTCCATATTCACCAACTGAATCTGGAGTAACAACTCCTAATTGAGTAACACCTAAACCTAAAAGTGTAGAAACAACTTGGTTCATTACGATAAATCCGAATACTGAAGCTAAAGCAGCAGTACCTTTATCTTTTTTAGCTAAACCAACAGCAACACCAACAGTAAATAGTAAAGGTAAGTTACCAAATACTATATCACCTATGTTCTTCATAACAGTTAAAACAGCTGTAACAGCTGGAATGTTAACAAATGCTATTAATGGTTCATAAACAGCAGGTGGATTATTTAATCCTGCTATTCCTAGTAATGCCCCACCAACACCTAGTAATATACCTGCAATTGGAAGGGCAGCAATTGGAAGCATGATTGCTTTACCGATTCTTTGTAAAAATTGCATCATTTTATTATTCCTCCTAAAACTAATAATTTAAAATTATAAGATAATAGCATGAACCTTAAATATTTATAAAAAATAAAAAAAGGCCCAAATATCTATAAATTATAAATTTATCCCTTATTATTATTTCAGATAAAAAAATAATTTATACATATTTAAGCCTTGCCTGCATTACCAGTAACACGCTTGCTTATTTAATCACAAGACATATGATAGCATAGTGAAAAAAAACTGTAAAGGTTTTTTTAAAATTTTTTAAAAAGAAAATTAATAAATTAAAATTTTATGAATAAGATAGGTAAAATTATATTATTATATTGAGATTTTAAAATTTATTATATAAAATAAAAATTATTAAATATTAGGGGGATGACCAGATGGCATACATAGTTTCATACGGATTACTAATAGCAGCGGTATTTTGCTCATATAGATTAGCTAAAGAAAAAATGCAAAATCAGCTTGTATGGCCTATATTAACAGTACTTTTAGGCCCAGGAATATTTATAATTCAATATTTAGTAACAATATTTATGAATAAGAAATTAGTTTAAATTAATTAAGTTATAGTTTATATTAGATGAAAATAATCTAATAGACTATAGCTTATTTTTTTACTTTAAATTCTTTGAAAGAAAGTGTAAGAAGTTAATAAATAGGCAAAGATAATTGATAGTTAAAAGAAATTTTATAAATAAATTAAAGGGGATAATTTTATCTATGTGTATAAAGTATCTTAATGATGTTAAAAGTTATCCACAAAATGTGGATAACTTTAAAAAACTGTTGAAAACTTTTCTAAAGCTATTGACACAATATATTAGGGTATCAGAAAAATATATAACAAGATAGGGGGTATTGTAGAAAAAACACATACAATGTTGAAATAAAAATATCGAACAAGCATTCTATTAAAAAGTTATCAACAATATTAACATAATTGTGGATAAAAAATGTGGATAACATGATTTTTTACTAAATATAGAAAAAAAAAGTTTAATTGTAAAATGAAAAGTTGTGGATAACTATTATTAGGAGATATAATATTATATAAATAAATGAATAATATTAAGGTAAAATGTAATATTTTAAGGAGAAAACATGAAATATAATAAAAAAATACTTAAAGCAGAATTTATAAGTAGACCTAATAGATTTAATGCAATTGTCAAACTTAATGAAGAAGAGATAAAGGTTCATGTACCTAATACAGGTAGATGTAAGGAAATCTTAATACCAGGATGTACTGTATTTTTAAGAGAGGAACCTAATCCTACAAGGAAGACCCCCTATGATTTAATGGCAGTATATAAGGGAGAAAAACTCATAAGCATAGATTCACAAATACCTAATAAGGTAGTTGATGAAGCATTAAAAAATAAAAAGATAAAAGGTCTTGAAGAGTATACTAATATTTTAAGAGAAAAAACATTTGGAAAAAGTAGATTTGATTTTAAGATATCTACAGATGAAGGAAGCGAATATTTTTTAGAAGTAAAAGGTGTTACATTAGAGGAAAATGGGTATGCTAGATTTCCAGATGCACCAACAGAAAGAGGAGCAAGGCATCTATTAGAATTAGTGGAGGCAAAAAAGCAAGGATATGGAGCTGGTGCAATGTTTTTAATACAGCTAGAAGATGTAAATAAATTCTCTCCAAATGATATGAGAGATAAAGAATTTGGTGAAGCTCTAAGATTTGCTAAGGAAAATGGAGTAGACATTTTTGCATATAATTGCATAGTAACAGAGGATGGAATAGAAATAAATAAACCTGTTGAAATTATACTTTAGTAAAAAAAGGTTAAGAGTTGATATAAGCAACTCTTAACCTTTTTAGTTAGCTTCTTGTCTAATTATACTAATTTTTAAAATACCATCTTTATAAGAAACTTTAGCTGAATTTATCATCATTCCTACTAATGTAAGTTCAGAGTCAAATTCACATTCCCCACCAAGATTCCAATAATAATTTTCAACTTCATGTTGTCTTGGCGTATTTAAAATAGAAGCTAAAGATTCCAATTCATCTTTTGAAATATTATCAACTTGTCCATAAATGTTAAAATAAGAATTCTCATCATCAGAATTTAAATCAATATGAACATCAATAGTTCCTAGTTTATAAAAGTAAGCTATTAATTCATTAATAATCTTAAGGTTTTTCTCAATTTTAAATTTCATAAGTTAAATCTCCTTTTTAAAGGTGGTTATTAATGGAATTAATATCATTGCAACAAATCCACCAGCCAAACCATTGTTATAAAGGTTAAGACCACCATGTAAATATCCTATATTTGTAACTATATTAACATGAATTATACCAGCTAAAACTCCATATTTCCACCCAAATTTACCACAAATGGGAGCTAGTGTAGTCGAAAATAATATAGATAATAATAAAGAAGGTGAAGTAACTTTATTTACATTAAAAATAGCAGCTATAGTAGCACCATTTAAATCTCCACCAATAACAATAACAAAGCAAGTAGCTAATATACCTAATATCCCCATATTAATATATGTAGTTTCTCCAAATAAAATATAGAAATCACTTATTAATCTACCAGTTTGCTTATTAATATTAGTAAAGGTAGCTTTATTATTTTTACCATAAATAACTCCAATAGTAATTAAATAAATACAACAAATAATAAGCAAAATAAATAAAATTTTATTTGATCCACTATGCCAAACAAGTCTAGAATCTAAGTTCATACCAAGACCTCTCATTATTGACATTAATAATGTAGCAAGTAATCCACTAGCAAATCCAATATTATATAAGTTATATCCATTGTGAGCTTTTATGCTATGTGAAGCTATAGGAGGCAAAACAAAGCCAACTATAATACCAAGTAGTATACCTGAAGTTATTGCAATAGGACTATATTGATTGTTTCCAAAACTAATTTGACTTACTACAGGAGAAAGAGAAGTACCTAATAAAGCAACTAATATATAATTAAGAAAGGGTTCCTTTTGATATCTAGAAAATAAATAAACACCTAGTATAATGGGCCAAATATTAAATATGTTTTTACCTAGAAAAGAAAACCCAGTCATAAGCCATAAAGACATTATTGTTGAACCATTAGGTTTAATTCCTATAATAACTAATAGAAATAGTGACAATAAACTTGTTAGAGCAGCATTTACTAAAGCAGCACCAATTCCACCCACTTCCATATAATCAGTAATTAATATGTCTGAAGATAGTATTATAGATTTCAGACCATGAAAAATTTCTGAAGGTGAATCTAAGCAAAAAGCAAAGACAATAAAAAACAAATATAGAATGGAAAGGGTTACATAGGGTGGATAATAATTCTTTAATAGTTTCATTTAAAACCTCCATCCAAATTTTTAAGAAAACTTACTACTTAAGTTTTTTATAGTAGTAGAGTTTTAGTAACTAAATTGAAAGGTAATTTCATATTTAAATTCAATTTTAGTTATATATAAACATATTTTATCAAATAATTGTTAAAATTTATAGATTAACTGTTAAATTTAGCGCAATTTATTATAAACTTCTTTAAAATTTGATTTAAAATAGTATAATAAGATTTAGAAATTTAGTAATAGAGGTGTTTTAATGGAGATAAAAAGAAATAAAACTGTGCCTGAAATTAAAGGGCTTCTTAGAAGTCATGTAGTAGAAGTGCCATCTTGTATTAGGGATTGTTCAGGGATAAAGATATTTGGAAAGAGAATAAAATCATTATTATTTACAACTGACGTTGCAATTATAAGAAACACTAATGCAGATGCAATAATAGCTGTATATCCATTTACTCCTCAACCATTAATAACATCAGCATTAGTTATGGCCGCAGATGTACCTGTTTTTTGTGGAGTTGGTGGAGGAATAACTCAAGGCAAAAGAGTAGTGAATTTAGCATTAGATGCAGAGTTTAAAGGGGCTATGGGGGTAGTTGTAAATTCGCCTACATCTAATGAAGTAGTTTCAAAAATAAGAGAAACAATAGATATTCCTTTAATAGTTACAGTTGTTTCAATTAATGAAAATATAAGAGAAAGAATAGAAGCAGGAGCTACAATATTAAATGTATCTGGTGGAAAAAACACTCCTGAAATAGTAAGAAAAATAAAAGAAGAGTTCCCTGATTTTCCAGTTATAGCAACAGGTGGACCAACTGAAGAAAGTGTTAGAAGAACTATAGAAGCAGGAGCTAATGCTATTACTTATACACCACCATCAAATGGAGATACTATGAGTAATCTTATGGATAAATATAGAAGTGAATAATTAAAATGGAATAATATTAAAAATATGGTTGAATAATTTTCCTTATATGGTATCATATTATTAAACATAAACATACAATATAGAAGCTAATAGAATACCTATGTTAGAGGTGCTGTTTATAAATAGTAATAAATAGGAGTCGACAGGCAAAGATCATTTATGAAAGGTATAACAGCCGAAGGAATAACTTATGTAAAGGGTTATTTCTGGGTATGCATATAATATATGCATAACTGTCACGGAAGTGGAGTGCTAAAAAGGTGCGATTATTAAATTATTCAATTTTAAATTATTGAATTTATTTGAGATAAAAATTGCATTTTAATAAGTAAAACTACCACTATAGGTTTTTATAGGGGTAGTTTTTTATATTAGTAATTTATAATTAATTTGGAGGCAATAGCAATGAAATTATTTGGGGCAATGGAAATTAAAGAAAATGAGCTATTTATAGGGGGAATTAGTTCAACAGAGTTAGTTAATAGATTTGGTTCACCACTATATGTAATGGATGAAAGTCTTTTAATAGACACATGTAAAAAGTATTATAGAGATTTTAAATGTTTAGAAAATAATAATAGAGTAGCTTATGCAGGTAAAGCATTTTTAACAAAAGCAATGTGTAGGCTTATATATGAACAGGGACTTTATTTAGATGTAGTATCAGGAGGAGAATTATATACAGCTTATAAAGCAGAATTTCCTTTAGATAAAGTATATTTCCACGGTAATAATAAGAGTGTAAGTGAAGTTGAACTAGGTGTTAAGTTAGGTGTTGGAGTATTTGTAGTTGATAATTTAGATGAAATGAAAAGACTGAATGAAATAGCTAAAAAATATAATAAAAAGCAAAATATATATTTAAGATTAACACCAGGAATAGAGGCTCATACTCACGACTATATAAAAACAGGACAAATAGACTCTAAGTTTGGATTTGCACCAGTTGGAGAAACAATAATGGATGCTGTAAAATTGGCCTTAGATTGTGAAAATATAAATTTAAGAGGATTACATTGTCATATAGGTTCGCAAATTTTTGAGATACAGCCTTATGAGGATGCAGTTGAAGTTATGCTTGGTTTTATAAAGAATATTAAAGAAGAAACAGGACATATAATACCTGAATTAGATTTAGGTGGTGGATTTGGTATACATTATACCGATGAAGATAAACCAAAAGAAACAAGGGATTATTGCACTTCTATATTAAATAAAGTAGATGAAGTATGTGAGAAACTAAATATAGAAAGACCTATTTTAACTATAGAACCAGGTAGATCCATAGTAGGAAATGCAGGTACTACTCTTTATACAATTGGAGCAATTAAAGAAATTGAAGGGGTTAGGACTTATGTTTCAGTAGATGGAGGAATGACAGATAATATAAGACCAGCATTATATGGGGCTAAGTATGAAATGGCTATAGCAAACAAAATCACTGATAAATGTAATGATAGAGTTGCAATAGCAGGTAAATGCTGTGAATCAGGAGATATTTTCGTCAATGACATTTGTATTCAAAAGCCTGATATAGGAGATATACTAGCAGTATTTTCAACAGGTGCATATGGATTCTCAATGTCTAGTAATTATAATAAAAATCCAAAAGCAGCAGTTGTGTTTGTAAAAGATGGATTAGCTAGAGTTGTATCAAAGAGACAAAGCTATGAAGAACTTTTAGCTTTAGAAATTTAGAATTAGTTTAGATTCAGTTTATATTTAAGTGATAAACTTAATATTAAGAGCTATATCAAAAATAGTTTGATGTAGCTTTTTTTTGTAACAAAATTGACATAATTATGATATATAATGAAGAGTAACACTATTAGTTATTAATTAATTGTGATATACTTATAATCAGTTATTAAAATTGAAATAAAAAGAGCTTGGATTAGTAAGGTTTTTTTCAACTTTAATTAATGAAAAAATGAAAGGTGGATTTAGCAATCATTGCTAGCTGTTATGAGGGATAAAAGATTTATAGTAGATAGAATAGAAAATAAATCTGTTGTTTTAGAAGATGATAAAAAGGACATAATCTTAATAGATATAAATTTATTTGATAAGAAACCTAAGGATGGCGATGTAGTGGTAATGTTCAACAATTCATTTTATGTAGATGAAGATGCTACAAAAGAAAGAAAAAATAAAATTAATAGTTTAATGAAAGGTATGTGGGAAGAGTGAGTCAAGAAGTAAAGAAATCAAATTTCTTTAGTGATTGGGTTGTACCTATAGTAATAGCTGTAATATTAGCTATCTTAATAAATAGATTTTTAATATTTAAGGTTAAAATTCCATCAGAATCTATGGTACCGACATTAAATGTAGGTGATAGGTTATTTGTTACTAGGGTCTATAATCCAGAAAAGCTAAAAAGAGGAGATATAGTAGTTTTTTATTCAGAAGAGAAAAATGAAGATATGATTAAAAGGCTAATTGGTTTACCTGGTGACAAAATTGTTATTAATGATGGGGTAGTAACTGTAAATGGTGAAACCTTAGAGGAAAATTACATAGGAACAGCAGATAATTATAGTGGAGAATTTACAGTACCAGAAGGAAAGTATTTCTTTTTAGGAGACAATAGATATTGGTCTCTAGATTCTAGGTATTGGCAAAATCCATACATTGATGGAAGTGACATAAAGGGTAAGGCTCAAATAAAAGTATATCCATGGAAAGACTTTGGAAAAGTAGAGTAAAGAGCTTTATAAAACACTTTAGAGTTAGTAGGAGATTTTAAAAGTATGAATAATAATGTGAATAATAGAAAAGATGGAGAAAAAAAGAACAATAATAATAAAAAGTTTTTAATTATTTATGCAGTTATAGCATTCTTATTTTTATACTCATTTTCAACAGCAAAAGAGATGTTAACGACAAAAGAAATTTCTTATAATGAATTTGTTCAAATGGTTGAAAATAAGGAAGTTAAGGAAGTTACTGTTGATGGAACAGCACTTGTGATTACACCACAAGATACAAGTGATATGAAGGGGAAAGTTCTTTATACTGGTAATGCAGATAATCCAGATTTAATAAAGTTATTATTAGATAATGATGTTAAATATTATCCTCAAATAACAAAACAACAATCTGTATTTATGGACTTTATAATACTTAATATATTGCCATTAGTATTGATGTTCTTCTTAGTTAGGTTCTTATTTGGAAAAATGGCTAAGAAAATGGGTGGTGGACCAATGGGAATGGGCATGGGAAAAAGTAATGCCAAAGTATATGTTGAAAAAGATATTAAAGTAAGTTTTGAAGATGTTGCTGGGCAAGATGAAGCTAAGGAATCATTAACAGAAATAATAGATTTTCTACATAACCCTAAGAGATATACAGAAATAGGAGCTAAATTACCTAAAGGAGCGCTTTTAGTTGGGCCTCCAGGAACAGGTAAAACTCTTATAGCAAAAGCTGTTGCAGGGGAAGCTAAGGTACCATTCCTTTCAGTTTCAGGTTCAACATTCGTTGAAATGTTTGTTGGTATGGGTGCAGCTAAAGTAAGAGACTTATTTAAAGAAGCAGAAAAAATGGCTCCATGTATCATATTTATAGATGAGATTGATTCTATAGGTAAAAGTAGAGATAATCAAATGCAAAGTAATGATGAGAGAGAACAAACTTTAAATCAATTACTTACTGAAATGGATGGATTTGATACATCTAAAGGAATAGTTATTTTAGGTGCTACAAATAGACCAGAAATATTAGATAAAGCACTTTTAAGACCAGGTAGATTTGACAGAAGAGTTATTGTTGATAGACCAGACTTAAAGGGAAGAATTGCAATATTAAATGTTCACTCTAAAGATGTTAAGATGTCACCAGAAGTTGATTTAGAATCAATTGCAAAAGGGACTCCAGGTGCAGTAGGTGCTGATCTTGCTAATATAGTAAATGAAGCGGCATTAAGAGCGGTTAGAAGTGGAAGAGATTTAGTTATTCAAGAAGATTTAGAGGAAGCAGTTGAAGTAATAATTGCTGGTAAAGAAAAGAAAGATAGAATACTTTCTAAGAGAGAAAGAGAAGTTGTTGCATTCCACGAAGTTGGGCATGCGTTAGTAGCTGGATTATTAGAAGGAACTGATCCAGTTCATAAAATAACTATAGTTCCAAGAACAATGGGAGCATTAGGATATACAATGCAGCTTCCAGAAGAAGAAAAATATCTTGTTTCTAAGGAAGAGTTAATGAACCAAATCATGGTTATGCTTGGAGGTAGAGCTGCAGAAGAGGAAGTATTCAACTTAGTATCTACAGGGGCTTCTAATGATATAGAAAGAGCAACACAAACAGCAAGAAATATGGTTACTATCTATGGTATGACTGATAATTTTGACATGATGGCTTTAGAATCGGTTCAAAACAGATACTTAGATGGTAGAGCTGTTAGAAATTGTAGTGAAGAAACTTCAACATTAGTAGATAAAGAAGTATTAGCAATTATAAGAGAATGTCACCAAAAGGCAAGAGAGTTATTAAGAGAAAATAGAGATTTATTAGATAAAATATCTGAATACCTATTAGAAAAAGAAACTATCTTTGGAGATGAATTCTTTAAATTTGTATATGAAAAATATCCAGAATTAAAGGTAAAGAGAGAAGAAGAAAAGAAGAGCAGAGAGCTTGAGAATAATAGAAATGATGCTAATAAAATAGTTGCTGAAGTAGAAGAAGATTTGTTAGATAAAAAAGTTGCGCAAGAAGTAATTGAAGCGGTTGAAAAGGAAGAAGAAAATATTATAAAAGAAGCATCCATAGATACAGAAGTAATGTTAGATATGGATAAAGAAGAATCTAACAATAATGTAGAAGTAAAAGATAAATAGAAAATTATAAAAGTAAGGGGTTAAGCAGGTATATTTAATAGCTTAACTCCTTAAATGTCTTATATAATAGTTAATAATTTAAAATTAGTAGTTAATCTTAACTTAAATGAAGGACGTGGCAGTTTGAATAAATTTGAATTTTTACAAGAAGAACAAAATCTAGAGTTAACTCTGGACCTATTAAGCAAAGAAATATTAAATTACATACAAAAAAGAAAAGACGTTGCAGATTACATATTAGAATATAGAAAAAAGTTTATTGAAGAATATAGAGATGACGAAGATAAAGTAATGGAATACTTCGATCATGAACGATATGTAAAAGAAGAAATGTACAGAACTATAGATAGAAAATTAGCTGAATTTACAAAATTAAAGGAATCACCTTACTTTGGAAAAGTTAATTTTGAAGATGATGGATATGCAGAGCAAATTTATGTTGGTAGATATGGATTAACGCCAGAAGGTAGTTTTGATGCTGCTATAGTAGATTGGAGAGCTCCAGTTGCATCATTATTCTATAAGGGAACATTAGGTGAAACTAGCTATAAGTCACCTGATGGAGAAGTTCCAGTAGATATATTAGCAAGAAGACAAATAATGGTTAAAAAAGGGAAGTTAGAAGGATTCTTTGATTCAGATGTTGATGTTAAAGATGATATTCTTCAAATGATTTTATCATCAAATGCAGGAGAAAAGCTTAAGGATATAGTTATGACTATCCAAAAGGAGCAAGATGAAATCATAAGAGAAGAAAGAATGAAGGTTGTAGTAGTTAATGGGGTTGCAGGTTCAGGGAAAACAACAATTGCCCTTCATAGAGTTGCATATCTTTTATATAACTTTAGAGAACAATTAGGAGATAAGGTATTAATATTAGGACCTAATGATATATTTATCGATTATATTGGAGATGTGCTTCCTACATTAGGTGAAAGTAATGTTAATCAACAAACTTTTGCACATTTTGCCATAAATGAAATTGGATTAAATGAGCCGGTAGTTGACTTTACAGCTTATTTAGAAGAAGTTCTAAAAGGTAATGAAGAAGTTATAAATGAAATTAAATATAAAGCTGGTGAAGAATTTATATCTATTTTAGATAAGAAATGTGAAGAGTTAGAAGAAAATTACTTTAACTTTAAGCCAGTTAAATTCTTTGATGAAGAAGTTGTAGGATTAGAAGAAATTAATGAATTATTTGAAAAGCATTATAAATATATGCCTTTATTTAGAAGAAGTCAAAAGATAAAGAGAGTTATTACTTCAAAGCTTAAGGATAAAAGAGATGAATTAGTAAGAAATTTAAATGCTGAAGTTAAGGATAAGCTAGCTAGTCTTTCAGAGGATCAATTAGTTATTGAACAAAATAATATAGAATTCCAAAGAAGAATAAGAATTAGAGAAATAGTTAGGGAACTTATGGCTCAAAAAGAGAATTTAGCAAAGTGGATAGATAATGAAAGTATAGTAGATATCTATAAGGAATTTACTAATACTGATGAATTATCATATTTAGATTTACCAGCAATTCTTTATTTAATGATTAAGCTTGATGGAAAGAAGACTAAACAAGATATTAAGCATATAGTAATTGATGAGGCTCAAGATTATAGTATGTTACAATTCATTATATTAAAAGAGTTAACAGGATGTAGAAGTTACACTATAGTTGGGGATGCAAATCAAAGATTAATAAAAGTAGAAGAAGAACCAGCTATGCTTAAGTTAAAATCTTTATTTGGTGGATTTGTTAAGAACTATGCTTTAAATAAGAGTTATAGATCAACATTCCAAATTATGGAGTATGCAAGTAAGTTATTAGATGAAAATGCAATGGTCCCATTTGTAAGAAAAGGTAAGTTTGATGTTGAAGAAGTGGAAGTTAATAATGAAGATGATTTAATCGATACTATCTTAGAATCATTAGAAGAATATGATGATGAAAATTATGATAATATTGCAATTATAACTAAAGATAAAGAGGACCTTAAAAAGATATCACCAGAACTTAAGAAGTTTACTAAGATTTTAGCTTTTGATAGAGAAGATATTATTTATAGAGGGGGTAAGGTTATAGTTCCATCATATTATGCAAAAGGATTAGAATTTGATGGAGTTATAATAGTTAACTTCGATGATAATACAGATGATTTAGTTAAATACATCATGGCAACTAGAGCACTTCATAGATTAAAAGTAATAAATTTCAAATAAATGTAAGGACCTCCGGGGAACATCCATTATATGGATGTTCCCCGGAGGTTTATTTTGGAATTCAATAATTATGCAAAATAATCTTTACAATATGCATAAAAAATTGTATATTATAAATGACAAGTAGATATGAAGTAGATAGAGGTTGCGATATTTAAGAGTAGATTTACGGAGGTAAG
>UQQU01000069.1 GCA_900543325.1 uncultured Clostridium sp.
AAAATAGTTAATGAAACTAAAAACTTCAGCTTCATTAACTATTTTTTTACTTTGTGGATAACCGCACTTAAAAAACATTAAGTTTTTCAGTGCCCTCCTATCTAGCAGCCCCTTTTTTATGGATTTTCTTCTAATATAATTCATATATATCTGAAAATTCTATATGTATTTTTTGCACCAATGGTTTATTATCTACATCAATTATTTTATTATCATTTTCATTTTCTTTTTCTTTTTCAATCCTAACATTAGGCAGTTTAACAACAAATTCACTACCTTTTTTAGTTCCTTTTTCTAAATATACCTGTCCATCATGTAATTCAACTAAAGATTTAACTAAAGCTAATCCTATACCACTACCCTCCTTTTTTCTATTAAAAGATTTATCCTCTTGGACGAACCTTTTAAATATTTCTTCTTGGACTTCCTCTGATATCCCTACTCCATCATCTTTAATTCTTATAGTAACATATTTATCATCTGCATCCATTAAAACAAATATATTACCATTATTATTAGTAAATTTAACAGCATTTGAAAGTAAATTTAGAATAACTCTTTCTATACTCTCTGGATCACATCTTATTTCTAGTTCTTCAATGTAAGTATCAAATAATACGTTAATATTTTTAGATTCAACATATGGAACTATTGATAATATTATATCTTCAACTAAGCTAACAACCTCATAATTAACAAAACTAAGATTCATATAGCCAGAATCTATTTTTGTCATATCTACTAAATTATTAACAAGTCTTAATAGCCTATAACAGTTTTGCTTTATAGTATTATCATATTTATTATAGGCACTCCATAATGCACTTTCACTATCCTTTTTGTTTATGTCTAATAATTGAACACAAGAATAAATTATATTTATTGGGGTTTTTATTTCATGTGATAAATTTGCAAAGAATTGTCCTTTTGCTTTTTCAACCTCTTTTATTTCTTTATATTTTATTTTTAACTTTTTAAAATCACTTACTTGACTATTTAGTCTAGCACTTTCTTCAATTCTTCTAACAATCTCAATATATATACCAACGAGTAATATAAGATAAGCTATAAAAGTTAATACTTTATTATACTCAAGAACTTTATCATTACAATCCTTAAATATAGAAAAATAAAAAATTCTTCTAACTGTAAATATACTAATAGTTGTTATAAAAATTGTATATATAAATTCTCTTTTTCTCATACATCTTATTGCCAATAAAGTTAATAATACTGCATAATAAATTAATATTTTAATCTGAAATATATTCCAAATCAATCCATTCTTTTCAAGAAAAAATGTATTTACTCTAAATTTTATTTCTATATATGTACCAATAATATTAATTATTAATACTAAAATTACTGAAGTTCTCTTTTTCTCAATAATTTTCTTTACATATTTACTGTCATTAAAAATTGCAACAGTTAGTAAAAATATTCTAAAAATGAAAGGAAAACTTATCAAATGTTCTGATATTCCTACACTTACAACAATATAATTTACATAAATATATTCAATAAAAATACTTATATAGGATAGCGTCAAGATAAAAAATTCGTTATTCCTATACATATAGTAATATAACAAACAACATGGAATTGCTATTATTCCTATAATTATATTAATCGAATTTAAATCTTCAAGTATTGGTAAAGAATTTATTTTATTAACGTCAATTACCCTTATTGCTACAAGTGTACACAATAAAAATACTATAGTAGATATAAGCATATAAGTAATATACTTTTTACTTTTTTCTTCATATTTCTCAGTTTTATTCATTTTTTCATTCCTTTGCCCTATTTTTCTTTATTTTTCGATTATTATTCCTTACAATCTTACCATAAATTATATCATTTTATCTATATTTAAAAAAATTAATTTCACTTTCTCTATTAAAATTACTTTTTCGTTATATAAGAAAATTTTATCCATATTGCATATAATATTGTAAACAATAACTTAAGTGATTTTATGAATAACCTTATTGAATTAAATGATTGTGTTTTACTTGGATCTGGAGCTGAAGGTAGCGTCTATTTAACCCCAGAAGGATTTGCCTTAAAACGCTTTAATACAATAAAAGCTGCAAAAAAAGAAGTAACTATCCTTGATAATGTTAAAGATAGCCGTTTTTTCCCTAATGTAATTATTAGAATTAGTAATATAGTAATTAGAGAGTATGTAGAAGGAGATAATTTATCACAATATCTTAAATCTAACGGATTATCATACTCACTTACTATAGAATTAATTGATTTAATTGAAGATTTAAAAAGATTAAAATTCAAACGAATTAATATTAGAAATGCTCATATCTTCATAGATAAAAATGAAAAATTAATGGTCATTGATCCTAGAAAACCATATACAAAAGTTACTCCTTATCCAAAGGATATAATTAAAATACTTTTAAAACTAAATTTATTTGATACCTTTTTAAGAAATCTATTATTATACAGACCTGATTTGCTAGATTATTGGATTGACGCTCATAATTTCGTGGTTCATAACTATAGACACCTCTTAAAATACGCCTAAACGAATAATATTGCGCATCACATGGAAGCGAAAAAATGAAATATTTCTTTTCCGGGAAAGGTGAAATTTTCCCTCCAAATTAATATTTCATTTTTTTCTTCATTCATGTATCTGCTTATATCAAAGTTATTTGCAGTTAATGACTCCTGCTATAAATTTATATGACAATTTGTTAACTTTTAAAGTGGCTAACACATAAAATTGTATCTTTTAGCTTGAAAGCCAGTGATAAAGAAAAATTAATGATATTACCGGAAGAAATATTGTAAATAAGTTTTAGAATTTAATCTTTCTTGGAGTAAAAACTGCGTTAAGAAGCTGAGGGAACAAAGTGACTTTCGAAGCTTTAGCAGTTTTTAAGGAAAGAAAGATATAAATTCTTAACGAGATTTATACCATTTCTGGAGGTAATATCATTAATTTTCGATATCACGGTATCCAAGCTATATTTATTTTGAGATTTTTTCAAATAGATTTATAATTTCATCTATTTTCTCATCTCCATTACTATTTAAAATTGCATCTTTTACACAATGATCTAAATGTCTTCTTAAAATTTCTATATTAGATTTTTTCAATAATGATTGAACTGCAATTATTTGATTAGATATATCTATACAATATCTTTCGTCTTCAATCATTTTAATTATTCCTTCAATTTGCCCTTTTGCTATTTTAAGATTTTGAATCGCTTTTTTTCTTTCTTCCATAATCTCCTCCGTTATTACCACCCCTCAGGGGAGTATGTTTATATTATAAAAAAATTTTTTTATAAGTCAATATATTATTATTGTTCATCCTTATTATTTTTTTATACAAGTTTTTATTTCTACTTATACCTTTATTTTTCAGACATAATTTATTTTCTATAGCAAAAAATAAAGATATATTATTTAAAGAGGTGAATTATATGAGTAAATGTCCTACAAAATCTGATCCAAGTTGCAAAGATTATGCAGAAAAAGTTAAAAATAAAGCTAATGAAAATACTCCTTTTGAAATTGATAAACCTACCAAACATTATTAATCAAACTTAATTTATTTCTTATAATAATTTTTAGTGCAAATAAAAAAACTTCTAGAATAAGTTCCTAGAAGTTTTTTTGTTATTTATTTTTATTATTTATTTTTATAACTATCTACTAACATCATAAAGAATTTAAATAATACTACTGATATTATACCTGTAGTAATATATAATTGTATTCCTGATATTTGCTTAACAATATTTCCAAAAGTCTCATATCCTTGACCTGTTAAATATGCTGCCATTTTAGTTGAAGCTACTATTCCTATAGCCATAGGGAAAGTAAGCCCTGCAAATCCTGGATGGAATACATATGAGAAGAATTTTGGTAATTTAATTAATATAAATATTAATGCACAAATTACTGCAAAGTATAAATAGTATACTATAAATTTATTAGGTGTTTCAATAAAGTTAAGGTAACTTACTAAACAAAGACTTGATGGTGCAAGTACAATTGCTTGAGTATGGAACATTGGATCTTTTAATTCATGCTTTGCTAATCTATAAATCATAAATGGTATTATAATTGTAAATACAGCAATTCCATAATAAACAACTATTTTTCCTATTAAAGGCTCATTCATTACGCCTCCAACAACTGTTGAAACCATAATACCATTATAAGTAACAAACCAACTTGGAACAAAAGTTTGCATATTAACGCCTTTTAAAACATTTCTATATGTAAAAATCAAAATATGTATTGCATGTAAAATTAATCCTGCAAACCATAATGTTTTACCAAACACTGGACTTGCATTATAAAAATAACTACCTAAAAGCATAGTTATCATTGTAAATCCTGCATAAAGAGATGCTGGTACAGTATTAGAGTATTCTTTCATACAAGTTTTAGGATATACAACTATTTTAGTTATATAAGCTATTAATACTAGAACTGCAGCCCATGCAGTTATATGTCTTATCCAAGTATAACCCATGTTTAAATAGACATTTGATAAAGTAAATGCACCTACCATTGTTGGTAAAATTGGAACCGGTAGGTTTTCAATTTTTTGTAATAATGATTTATTATTCATAATTCCTCCTAAAATAATAATAATAATATTATTATAAGTTCTCTCTATATATTGTGCATTTATTTGGAATTTAATCAATTTGTTAATTTTTTCACTTTGAAATCAACAACCTTACCCAAACTTTCGCTAACAATTTAAATTATATATAGATTTTATTATTCAGTATGTGATTTTTATCACAATCTTGTTAATTTCTTAATTATTTTTTAATTTATTTTTGATTTTTTCTTTAATATTCATATACATACTATATAATATGATAAAAAAGAGATGTGAAAATACACATCTCTTAATATTATAAGCTTAATATTTTTTTATCATTCTTAACTAAAGTAGCTTCATCTCCAACTTTTACTTTTCCACCCTTTAATACTCTAGTAAATATACCATTTTTAGGCATTATACATTCACCCACTTGATAATAAATTGCACACTTATCATGACACTCTTTACCTATTTGAGTAACTTCTAATAGAACTTCTTCTCCTATAGTTAATCTTTGCCCTACTGGTAATTTATTTAGCTCAAAGCCCTCAATAACTAAGTTTTCTCCAAAGGCACCAAAATCAACATTTCCACCTTTATTTCTGAAATCTTCAATTTTTTCTAAGGCTAAAAGACTTACTTGTCTATGCCATTTTCCTGCATGTGCATCTCCTTCTATCCCAAACTCTTCTATGAAATTTGCTTCTGAAACTTCATTTTTAAGTGTTCCTTTATGTTTACTTGTACATATAGCTATAACTTTTCCCATTGTCCTATCCTCCAATTTGATTCATAAATTTTAATTCCTTATGATCGCTCTTTTCTAAAAACAAATGTTTTTCAGGTTTATCATAAATATTATCGAAAATTAATTTATTAAGTTCTTCATCACTTATATTTTCTCTAAGTTTACTTTTCAAATCTACTCCATAGTCAAAATGTAAGCACTGCTTTAAAAATCCTTCAGGAGTTAATCTAACTCTGTTACACTCTTCACAAAAGCAATTACTCATAGCACTTATAAAACCAATCTTACCTTTTCCACCTTTTACTTTTATATAAGACGCTGGTCCCCCACTTTTACTCCTAACTACTTCTTCATAATCAGGATAAATTTTAGATATTACTTTTAATACTTCCTGGTTAGTTACTCCTTTATAATTAACAGCAATACCAATTGGCATAAGTTCTATAAATCTAACATCTATAGGCTTTTCTATTGTAAGCTTTACAAAATCTAATATCTCATCTTTATTTATATCGTTAACTATAACAGTATTTAATTTAACTTTTATCCCTAAATCAATAGCCTTATCTATGGCCTTTAACACTTTATCTAATTTCCCTAGTCTAGTTAATTTATTAAATCTCTCTTCTTTTAGAGAATCTAAACTAATATTAACCCCTTTAAGTCCATTCACAGCTAATTCATCTATCATATCTGCAAGTAAAATACCATTTGTAGTTAAATAAATTTCTTCAATTCCTGGAATAGTATTTATTTTGCTTATTAATTTAACAATACCCTGTCTAACTAATGGCTCTCCACCAGTTATTCTAACCTTTTTTATTCCTAAATTTGCACTTTCCTTTATAACTTTATATATTTCATCATCGGTTAACTTTTCATCATTCTTTAAAAATTTATTATTTTTTTCATCCATACAATAAATACATCTTAAATTACAATTGTCAGTTACCGATACCCTTAAATAATCTATTTCTCTTCCAAATTTATCTTTCATATTAATTAAAGGGTAATTTAAAAGTTAAACTCCCCACTCTTTCCTCCTGTTTTTTTAAGCAAATGAGTTTCTTCTATCACCATTCTTTTATCTACAGCTTTACACATATCATAAATAGTTAATGCAGAAACCATAGCTGCTGTTAAAGCTTCCATTTCAACACCTGTCTTATCAACTATTTTTACTGTAGCTGTTATTCCAATATAGCTTTCTTCTCTATTTATATCAAAATCTACATTACAGCTTGTAATCATTAAAGGATGACACATTGGAATTAAATTTGATGTTTGTTTACTAGCCATTATTCCTGCAACTCTAGCAACACCTAATACATCTCCTTTTCCAATTTTTCCAGCCTCAATAAGTTCTAAAGTTTCTCTACTCACTCTTATTTTTGAAACTGCAACTGCAACTCTTGCAGTTTCTTTTTTCTCAGAAACATCTACCATTCTAGCATTTCCACTATTATCAAAATGTGTTAATTTATTATCCATAATTCCTCCTAGATATTTATACTATTTGCCAAATGAACAATGTGGGAATGTACATACATTACAATCTAAACATAATCCACCATGACCATACTCTACTATATCATCTACTGTTAATCTTTCATCGCTTAATACCCTAGGTAATACTAAATCTAAAACTGTTCTCTTTGAATACATAGCACAACTTGGAACCCCTAATATTGGAGTATTTCCATGGTAAGCTAGTAGGAACATAGCACCTGGAAGCACTGGAGATCCATAAGTCACAAGCTCTCCACCACATTCTTTTATAGCTGTAGGGGTTACGTCATCTGGGTCTACTGACATTCCACCTGTACATATAACCATATCTACACCTTCTGATAATCCTTTTTGAATTTCTTCAATTATTCTTTCTTTTTCATCTGGTAAGATTACTTGTCTTACAACCTCACTACCATAATACCCTAGTTTTTGCTTTATAACTGGTAAAAATGCATCTTTAATTCTTCCCTTATATACTTCATTTCCTGTAGTTATTAAAAGACATTTCTTAGGTTTTATTTCTGCTACACTTATTATTTTTTCTTTAATTAAATTTTCAGCAGTTATAATTTTTTCTTCATCTATAATTAACGGAATAACTCTTGTTGCTCCAACTTTTTCACCTTTTTTTATAGGAGTATTATTATGTAATGTCGATACTATAATTTCTCCAACTGAATTTAATTTAAATAAATTAGATTTATCTATTTTTAAAACTCCATCTCTATCAGCAAAGAAGTCAACCTTTCCTTCTTTAATTTCATCTGAAAGCTTAATTCCTTCTCCAACAACTAGATTTGAAATTCTTGTTGCCGCATCATTTTCATGAAGTTGCCCCTCAACAGGTTCCCAAACATATACATGTTCTTTTCCTATTGATAATAACTTTTCAATATCTTCCTTTTTAATTATATGACCTTTTTTAAAAAGTCTCCCCTTAAATTCACCTGGAATTATTTGAGTTACATCATGAGATAATATACTTCCTACAGCATCCTCAACCTTTATCATTTTCATTGTTACATACCTCCTTTTTATTTTCTAGCACATTCCTTTGAAGTTCCTAATAATATATCAATTCCATGTTTAATATCATCTAATACATAATCTAATGCTTCTTTACAAGCTTTAGGGCTTCCTGGTAAATTCACTATTAATGTATCTTTTCTTATACCTGATACAGCCCTTGAAAGCATAGCCCTTTTTGTGATTTGCATACTATACATTCTTATTGCTTCACATATTCCAGGTGCTTCTCTCTCTATTATATCTCTTGTGGCTTCTGGAGTAATATCTCTTTTAGAAAATCCTGTTCCTCCAGTGCTTAAGACTAAGTTAACTTTAAGTTCATCACACATTACTTTAAACTCATTTGCAAGCATTTCTCTATCATCAGGTAATATAATTTGTTTTTCTACAGTAAATCCAGCTGCTTCAACTAATTGTCTTACTACTTCTCCACTTTTATCTTCTCTTTCACCTGCATATCCCTTATCACTACTTGTAATTATTCCAACTGTATACATCACACTTCCTCCAATTCTCTATATTCCTTCTCAGTATTTATATTTGAAAAATCTCTTTCTATAAATTTACTTTTATCATCGCCTTCAATGACTTTTAAGTTTAATGATCTTATTAATAATTGAAGTTTATTATTATTTTCTTTTATTGCTTCTTCAATCTTAGGAAGAATACTTTTAGAATATATACCACATAAAGGTTGCAATCTTTCATTAACTCTTGGTACTAATACATCATATTCTCCATTATAATTTCCTATAACATTTAATACATTTTGAGTAATTAACGGCATATCACAAGCAATGCATAAAACCTTATCTGTAGTTGAGTTAATAAGTGCTGAATGTATTCCGCTTAATGGACCATTTCCCTTATATATATCTTCAACTACTCTCAAATTAAATCCCTTATATTCTTGTAGATTATTTGAAATTATAATTATTTCTTTATAGTCCTTCCCAGCTTCAATTATATATTCTATAAATTTTTTTTCTTTATAACTCAATAATGCCTTATTATTGTAGTTCATTCTACTACTTTTTCCACCAGCTAAAATAGCTAAAGTTTTATTTATCATAAGTATCTTCTCCTTAAAACTTTATGATATCTACTATCTCTCCTGCCTTAAGCCCTTCACATCCACTTTGAACCTCTATCATACAATTTGAATTCAAATTAGAACTTAATATTCCATTTCCACTTTTAATTTGAGTTATATATGCAACTTGTTTTCCATCTTCAATCTCAGCTCTTGCTCTAATAAATCTTCTTTGAGGACTTTTCTTAGTAAAATCATTGCATAATATTGCTTTTTCTCTTTTTACTTTTACTTCATCATATCCACACATCTTTTCTAGCGATGTTTTTACAAAAAGCTCAAATGCTGTTAGAGCAGCTGTGGGGTTTCCTGATAAACTAATAACTAAAGCATTATTTACCTTACTGCAAAGTACAGCTGAACCTGGCTTCATTTTAACTTTCCAAAATAACCTTTTACCATTAATATTATCTATAGCTTTATTTAATAAATCTTTCTCTCCTACTGAAACTCCTCCAGTAGTTATTATTATATCCATATCATTTGAAATGCTATTTATACATTTTTCTATTTGATTCTCTATATCTTTTACATGTGTACTATATTGAATATCATAGTCTAATTCCTTAATTCTAGAAATTATACTATATTTATTGCTATTAAATATTTTTCCAGGAATTAGTTTCTCTTCTACATCTATAACCTCATCTCCTGTACTAATTAAAGCTATTTTAGGCAGTTTATAAACTTTAATTTTTTCTATTCCTGTACTTGCTATAATTCCTATATCTGCAAAATCTAGCTTCTTTCCTTTATTAACTAACAATTTTCCTTTACTTATATCCTCACCTTTAAAACAAATATTCTCATCATCCTTTAGAACTTTGTTTAAAATAATAAAATTATCATCAATTAAAGTAACATCTTCTTGTTTTATTACTGCTGTTGCTCCCTTTGGTATAGGTGCCCCTGTCATTATTCTAACTGCAGTTTTTGATGTAACTTCACTATTACACACATCTCCTGCAAAAACCTTATCTACAATCTTAATTTTTTCTTTTGATTTGCTATCTTCTGCTATTATTGCATATCCATCCATAGCTGATTTATTAAATGGTGGATTGTCAATTATAGAGTAAATATCTTCTGCTAATACTCTTTTTGTTCCATTTATTAAATTAACTTCTTCAGTTTCTAGATGTTTTACATTATCATTTAATATACTTATTGATTCTTCTAACGATATAAATGACTTCATTTACTCACCTCTTAACTAAAAATAGGCTTATTACTTCATATTTTAGGTATGAGTAATAAGCCTATTTTAAATATAAAAACCTAAATTCTTGGTTTTAAATTAACTAGTAAATAATTAAATATATTTAAATCAACTTATTTTCCTTCCCAAAACGTGGAGATAATATCTTTTCAAATATCACCCTTGAATTATATAAATTTCGGCATAAGCTCCATAGATTATATCCTTAGGCTACTCAGCTCTAGAAAATATTTTATTGATAATTTTCAAAACTAAATTCTTTTTCCTTTTCAATTAAGTCTGCAAGCTTTTTATAATCTTCTCTATCTACTATAATTATATCATCAATATCTATATTAATATCACTTGCAACTGCAATTATTTTTTCCTTAGGAGTTATTATCTTTTCACTTACTCCACTTCTAAATACTTCTATTTTTCTTAAATTACTTTTTTTATATCCTTCAATTAAAATAATATCTTTATCTAATACCATTTTAATAATATCATTAAGTTCAGTTTCTTCTTTCAATTCTTTTATCATTGCAAGTCTATTTTTAGAAGAAATTATTACTGTTTCTGAACCTGCTTCTCTATGTTTATATGTATCTTTTCCTTTTTTATCTATATCAAATCCATGAACATCATGTTTTATAGTTGCTATACTATATCCTCTAACTTTTAGTTCTTTTATTAACCCTTCAAGTAAATAAGTTTTTCCAACATTAGAACTTGACCCAACTATATTAACTACCTTGGACATTAAATTCATCCTTTATATTATATTTTTAGTTTGCATTATATAGATTTTTATTTATTTTGTAAATATGTCACTTAAATTTAATAAGTTAGAGGAAAAATTATATTTAAAATTTAATTTCTTCCTCTAACTCTTTTTAATTTATTTTAACTGAATTAATATTCTAAATCAAAGATTTATAATATTACTTATAGCTAAACTCAAAATTCTTTTCTATGTTAAAGAAATCTGCATAATCTATATCAAATAAGCTTTTAGTTACTTTAGAAACATCAATATTTTCTTTAATAAGCTGAGTTAAAACTCCCGCGTAAGATAAATCTCCTTGAATTATAGCTCCATAAATCTTTCCATCTTTATGAATTATCTTCTTGTAGTTATCCCCTTCAACTTTAGTTTCAACTATATAAGTTTCATCAGCTGGTTCTACCATTCCAAGAGACATGGTAGCTATTCCTACAAAGTTCATTGTATTTTTACTTCCAAAGAAGTCAGTCATTATCATTTCTTTTCCTAACATATTATGTGCTGCAATTATACCTTCTTTTACAGCTGTTGGCCATATTGGATTTCTACCAGTTACATCCCCAGCTCCATATATGTTTTCAACATTAGTCTTTCCTTTTGCATCAATTATTAATCCAAATCTATCACATTCAACATTACTATTTTCCATAAATGCAATATTTGATCTAACACCTGTAGCAACTACTACTAATTCACATGGTACTTCTTCACCTGTGTTTAATAATAAAGCTTTAGGGTTATTATTTTCATCTAAAAGTAATTTTTCAGCTTTAACATCTAATTTTAAAGAAACACCTTCTTCAATAAACTTCTTTTCATAGACATCAGATGCATGCTTGTCTAATTGTAATGGAAGTATCTTATTACTCATTTCAACTAAAGATATATTTAATCCTTGTCCAAGTAATCCACTAACTGCATCTATTCCAACAAGCCCAGCTCCTAAAACTACTACATTTTTAACCTTCTTAGCTTGCTCCTTTATTAATATAGCATCATCTAAATTTCTTAATCCAACTACATTATTACCTTCTCTAAGTCCTGGAACTGGTGGTATAAATGCAGATGCCCCACTACAGACTAATAATTTATCATAACTTAAAGTTTCACCACTTGATAATTCTAAAACTTGATCTTTATCATTAAGAGCCTTTACTTCTAAACCTTTCATCCAAGTTATGTTATTTTCTTCAAAGAATTCTTTACTTGTAAAGTTTAATGCATCAACATCTCTATGATTTGAAATGTAGTGATGAAGTATACATCTTGAATATACATTTTCATCCTTTGATACTAATACTATTTCAGCTTCTTTATCTAATTCTCTTAAAGTTTTAGCTCCACTTATACCTGCAGCAGAGGCTCCTATAACTACATATCTCATTATTCAGTTACCTCCTCTAAAGTAATTGCTCCCATTGGACATTTAGCTACACATTGTGCAGTTCCATGCGCCTTACATGCATCACATTTCATTATTTCTTTATGCATTCTACTATCAGCTTTTAAAACACCATAAGGACATGCCATTATACACATGTAACAGCTAGCACAATGTTCTTTGTTATATTCAACTAATCCAGTTTCTTTATTTTTGCTCATAGCACCTGTCATACAAGTATAAACACATTCTGGTCTATCACAATGTCTACAGAAAATTGGTGCATATTTCCCATTACTATCTATTGTTATTCTACTTCTTGTGTCTTCTGATTCATGAGATACAATACATGCAGTTGTACAAGTTAAACAACCTACACATTTTTCTCTATCTATTTTAATTCTTTTCATCTTTAGTCACCCTTTACTTTTTAATTATATTTACTGCAACTGTTTTATATGATGGTTCTTTTGAATATGGATCATAAATTGAAGGAGTAAGTGCATTTGTTTCTATGTAATGCATTGGAGCATATAAATGATTTTTCTTAACATGATCAGATATCTTTATTGTGAAATCTTTAGTTACTCCATTTTGAGATGTTATACTAACTCTTTCATTTTGAACTATATTCAATTCTGCTGCTAATTCTGGATGCATAAATGCATAAGATTCCTTAGAGTAAATTTTTTCTGATTCTGCAATTTCTCTTGATCTTACTTGAGTATGCCATTGTCCTACTGTTCCTCTTCCTGAATTAAATATGTAAGGGAATTCTTCACTTGTTTGAATTGGATTTTCAGCTATATCTTCAAAGTGGAATTTAGCTTTTTTAGATGGAGTATAATAGTTACCATCTTCATATAATCTTCTTTCATCTTCAACTAAAGTTTCTCCAGCTCTAAATGGCCATTGAACTCCTCTTGAACCTTCCATGTTTTGTCCTTCTAACATTTCATAAGTTACACCTGTTATATCGCAAGGCATTCCTTTAGAACATTTCTTTAATAATTCAAATGTAGATCTTGGAGTTTCCCATCCATTTAATAAGTCTCCCATTCCAAGCTCTTTACCTATATTGTAGAATATTTCAAAATCTGATAATTCCCCTTCTTCTTTAGCAATTACAGGATTAACCTTAGATAATCTTCTTTCAGTGTTAATTATTACACCTTCCTTTTTAATTGCTGGTACTGAAGGTAAGTATAAGTCACAAAGTTTAGCACTATCAGTATCTTCATATATATCTTGAACAACGAAGAAATCTAGATTCTTAACGCACTTTTCAAATTCCTCATTATTTGCCCATGAATGTCTTGGATTTGTACAAACTACCCATAATCCTTTAATTTCTCCAGCAATTGCTTTTTCAATTATAGCATTATAAGGAATTGTTGGTTTAGTTGCAAGTACACTTTCATCTACACCTAAAGCTTCTGCAACAGCTTTTCTACGTACTGGATTATCAAAATCTCCACCACCGAAAAGACCTGCTGTATTACTAAATACTCTTGATCCCATTGCATTACATTGTCCTGTTAAAGAGTTTGCACCTGTCCCTGGTCTTCCAATATTTCCAGTCATTAAAGCTAAATTAATAATAGCTTGTGCAGTTCTTACAGCTTGGTAACCTTGATTAACTCCCATTGTCCACCAGAATGAAACCCTTTCTCCTGCATGAATTATTTCTGCAAGTTCTACTACTCTTTCTGCACTTATTCCAGTTTCAGCTTCAACTGTATCTAAAGTAAATTTAGCTACATGATTCTTAAAGTCTTCGTATCCTTCTGTATGGTTTTCTATATAATTAACATCAATATATCCTTTTTCTATTAATACATTAGCTAAAGTATACATTAATACTAAGTCAGCCTTTGGCTTAATATCTATCCATATATCTGAATTCATAGCTGTTTCTGATTTTCTTGGATCTATTGTTATTATTTTAGCTTCTTTATTTTCTCTAATACGTCCCCAAAATACTGGATGAGCTATAACTGGATTTGCTCCAATTAAAATTATTGTATCTGAAAGTTCCGCATCATTTAATGTATACGGTGGTGCATCAAATCCAAAACTTTGTTTATGAGCAACTACTGATGTAGCCATACATAATCTTGTATTACCATCACCATTAATCCCCATATAGTTTCTACCTACATGTCCTAGTAATGCCATATCTTCTGTTGGCATTTGACCTGTACTAATGAAAGCAACACTTTCTTTACCGTACTTTTCTTGAATGCTTGTCATTTTTTTAGCAAATGTTTTAAAGCCTTCTTCCCATGAAATTTCTTTCATCTCTCCATTTTCATCTCTTAATAAAGGACTCTTTCTTGCTTTAATTTTAGTTTGTTGCTTATCTAAGTTTAATCCCTTTATGCAACAGAAACCTTTATTTACAGGATAATCAACAGTAGGTGAAACCTTAGCTATTTTACCATTTTCTACATAAAAATCTACATTACATGCTAATGCACATAAATTACATGTTGATTGAATCTTCTTCATACTACTTCCATCTCCAATTCACAATTTTAATAAACTCTATATTCAGTATTATTTCAGATTAATTGTATCACTAAAGATTTCGCCTAACTGTGATTATAATCACAACTCAAGCGTTTATTGTCATTACTTTAACAATATTTTTTCTTTAAACCTTTTTATTTAATAAAAATTAAGCTATTAAGTTATTTAAGTAATAACTTAATAGCTTATGAAAATTTAACTATTTACTATTTCTCCACCGTTTATATGAATAGTTTGACCAGTAATATAGGATGCTGCTTCTGAAGCTAAAAATACATATGCACCTGCACATTCAATCGGCTGTCCTGCTCTTGCCATAGGTGTATTTGATCCAAACTGTGGAATTTCTGTAGCTTCAAAACTTGAAGGAATTAGTGGTGTCCATATTGGACCTGGTGCAACTGCATTAACTCTTATACCACTTTTCTTTTTAGCTAATGATGTTGATAATGATCTTGTTAATGATACTATTGCACCTTTAGTCATAGAATAATCTATTAATTTTTCATTGCCTGCATATGCAGTAACTGATGCAGTATTTATTATACATGCTCCTGATTTCATATATTTTAATGCAGCTCTAGTCATATAAAAAGTTCCATAAATATTAGTTTTCATTGTTTTATCAAATTGCATATCTGTGATTTCCTTAAAATCTTTGCATTCATACTGAACTGCAGCGTTATTTACTAAAATATCTATTTTTCCATATTCCTTAATTACTGATTCTATAGCTTCAGTACAAAACTTACCATCTGCTATATCTCCTTGAATAATACTACACTTTCTACCTATTGTTTCAATAAGCTTTTTCGTATCTTCTGCATCCTTTAATTCATCATAATATATAATAATAATATCTGCTCCTTGATAAGCATAGGCAATAGATACTGCTCTTCCAATACCACTATCTCCTCCTGTTATTATTGCAACTTTATCTTTTAGTAAATCACCTTTTTTTATATACTTCTCATCATAATAAATAGGCGTTGGATTCATTACACTCTCAAAGCCTGGATGTTTATCTTGATGCTGTGCTGGAAAGCTAGTTGGAAAATTCATATTATCACTCCTAATAATAATTTATTTAATATAAATTATTATTAGTAACTTTTCTTCTTATAATACTTATTAATTTTAATTTTATAAAAAACTCACTATAGAAATATATCTTTACTATAGTGAGTTTAAATATAAATAATTCAATCTATCTTTCCTTCAATAATTCATCAAAAACAGCTTTAGCCTCCGCTAAACATGATCCGCATCCCTTTCCACAATTAGTTACATCTTGAAGCTCTTGAAAAGTATCTGCTCCATTTTCTATTGCTCTTTCTATATCATCTACTGATACATTGAAACAATAACATATTTTTTTATTCTTATCCATATGCTTTACCTCCATACTATTAATCTGTTCCATATATAGTCTAAACACTTTCACTTATTGCTATTCAAATAACTAAATTGCGCACCACATGGAAGCGAAAAAATGAAATATTTATTTTCCGGGAACGGTGAAATTTTCGCCTAGAATTTATAT
>UQQU01000070.1 GCA_900543325.1 uncultured Clostridium sp.
TCAACACCAAAAACATCAAAATTACCTTCAAATTGTGTATTTCCACATAATTCTTGTTAAAAAAATAAAAATGGTGAAGATGCAAAATCTTCACCATTTTTACTTATTAATAAGTTAATATTTCAACACCAGTTTCAGTTACTAAAACTGTATATTCCCATTGAGCTGAAGGATAACCATCTTCAGTTAAAACAGTCCAACCATCAGCTTCATCAATAAATATATCAGGACTACCCATATTTATCATAGGTTCAATAGTAAATACCATACCAGGAACTAATAGCATTCCAGTACCTTTTTTACCTACATGAGAAACAAAAGGAGTTTCATGGAATTCAAGGCCTATCCCATGTCCTCCAAATTCTCTAACAACAGAGTAACCGTTAGCTTCAGCATGGTTTTGCACTGCTTCTGCTATATCACCTAAGTATCCCCATGGTTTTGCTGCTTCTAAGCCTTTATCTAAACACTCTTTTGATACTTTTACTAACTTTTCTAAGTCAGGATGTACATTCCCAATCTTAAACATTCTAGATGCATCTGAGAAATATCCGTTATATATAGTAGAAACATCTACATTAACAATATCGCCTTCTTCTAGTATTATATCTTTACTAGGAATACCATGACACACTTCATCATTTACAGAAGTACAAACGCTTTTAGGATATCCCTGGAAGTTAAGTGGAGCTGGAATTGCACCTTGTGATACTGTAAAGTCATGAACTATAGTATTGATTTCTTCAGTTGACATTCCGGCTTTAATGTTTTTGCTTACTAAATCTAAAACTGCAGTATTAATAGCACAGCTTTCTTTTATTTTTTCAATTTGTTCAGGTGTTTTGATTATACTTCTAGGTGGAACTACATGGCCCTTTAGTCTATATGAGTTTATTTTTTCATCAAATTGCAAATGACAATTTTTATATTTTTTATTACTACCACACCAACAGTGGTCATTTCTATTAAGATTCATCTTTTTATCTCCTTGTATCTATTTGTATATTTTCATTATAGTACTTTATTAATAAAAATGAAAACTATTAATATAATTAATTATTTTAATATATAAAAAGTGAAATAATATTTTATATTAGTAATTTTATATTTTATAATATAATTAAAAGAGTGTGAAAGGGAAATATTTATGAATAAGTATCTGTCAAAGAGAAAAAAGTATGTATATACTTCCTTTGAGATTATAGGCATATTATTAATTTTTTACTATTTAATATTGAAACTAATGTTTGGATCTGTAGCTTTTTCTAGTGCGTTTTGTATGCTAGGGATAGTTTTACTTGTTTATGGATATGTTAAGTTAAAATTTAATATAGATATTTGGGGACATATTCCTAAAATATTTAGAATAATAATTATAACTTTATTTACTATAGGATTAGTAATATTTATAAGTATTGAGAGTATTATAATTTATAATGGATATCATCATGATGATGAAAAACCAGATTATTTAGTTGTTTTAGGAGCTGGGTTAAGAGGAAATAGCATAAGTGCATCATTGTTATATAGATTAGAAACAGCGCTAGATTTTCATGAGATGTATCCAGATGTTAAAATAGTAGTATCTGGTGGACAGGGAAAAGGAGAAAACATGGCAGAAGCTTTAGCAATGAGAAATTTTTTAGTTGATAATGGTGTTGATCCAAGTTTAATTATAATTGAAGATAAATCAACAAATACTTATGAGAATTTTTTATATACTAAAGATGTTTTAGAAGAAGAGACTGGAAAAGAAGATTTTACAATAACCATAATATCTAACAACTTTCATATGTATAGAGCTAAGTTTTTAGCAAAGGAAGTTGGATTTAGTACCTATGGTTATCCAGCACCGTCACATAAAGCTTCAGCATTGGTGTTTTATGTTAGAGAGTTCTTTGCAGTAATAAAGGCATATATATTTAAGCAATAATTAGTAGACTAGAGACGTAAAAAAATACGTCTCTATTTTTAAATATAAAAAAATAGGGGGAATAAAAATGTATATTATAGAGACTAATGATTTGTGTAAGTCTTATGGAAAAAATCGAGGAATAATAGATGTGAATTTAAAAATAAAAGAGGGCGAAATATTTGGGTTTGTAGGACCAAATGGCGCAGGAAAATCAACTACTATTAGAACTCTTCTGAATTTTATTTTTCCAACTTCAGGTTCAGCAAAAATATTAGGAAAAGATATAGTGAAGGAAAGTAGCAAAATTAAAAAGTATATTGGCTATGTTCCAAGTGAAGTTAAATTTTATGATGAAGTTAAGGTGAAGGACATAATAAAATATTCAGTAAGTTTTTATGAACATATAGATAAAGAGGAAATAGATAAGCTTTATAAAATATTAGATGTTGATGTTAATAAAAGAATGTCAGAGCTTTCACTAGGAAATAAGAAAAAGGTTGCTATAGTACAAGCATTAATTCATAAGCCAAAGTTATTAATATTAGATGAACCTACTAATGGGTTAGATCCACTAATTCAGAAAAGGTTATTTGAATTATTAGAAGAAGCGAGAGAAAATGGAACTACAGTATTTTTATCTTCTAATAATTTAGTTGAGGTAGAAAATCTTTGTGATAGAGTTGCTGTTATTAAAGACGGAAAGATAATTGATACTATTGTTATAGAGAAACTATCTAAGAAGCTAGGTTTAAGAGTAGTAATAAAATCAAATGAAATAAATGAAGAGAAAATAAGGGAAATAAGTGGAGAAGTAATTTCTAAAGAAAAAAATGAATTTGTTTTTCATTATAATAAAGAGGTTGATACTTTAATAAAGGAACTTTCAATGTATAAAATAGAAAAATTATTAATTAGTGAGCAAACACTTGAGGATACATTTATGAATTATTATGAAAGAAAGGAGGATAAGTAATATGAATATGTTTAAATTTGAGTTTAAAAGACTATTAAAAAGTTCTATGATTTGGGCTTTAGTATGTAGCGCTTTAGTTGTAATGTTTATGTTATTTTTTCCAAGTATGAAGGAAATGGGAATGCAGGAATTAGTAGGCGCTAAGTTGGAATCACTTCCAGATACATTTTTAGAAGCTTTTAATATAAGTGGTACCACTGATTTTAGTAATATTTCTGATTTTTCTGCTTATGTTCTTCAATATATAATTATGGCTGGAGGAGTATATGCAGCTATACTTGGAGTATCAGCTCTAGTAAAGGAAGAAAGTGAAGGGACTATTGAATTCTTATATTCTAAACCAGTAACTAGAAGCAAAATAGTTACAGCAAAAATTTTAGCAAGTATAGTTATATTTTTGGTATTTATAATTATAGTTGGAATGGTAACTATAGTTATATCTGCAATAGTTAAACCAGATGATATAGAAATGATGTCAATGATTATGGATATTAAAAATCTATATGTTGGCATGGCATTAATAGGATATATATTTATGGCTATTGGATTTTTAATATCTGTATTTGTGAAATCTTCAAAGAAAGCAACTCCAATAGCTTTAGGCGTATTTTTTGCAAGTTATGTAATAGGAATTTTTTCTAAGTTACAAGATAGATTAAGTGGATTTATTTATTTATCTCCTTTTGATTATGCACCACCATCAGAAATAATTAAAAATGGATTTGAAGCAAAGTTTATAGTAATAGGTTTAAGTATAATAGTAGTTTCAATAGTTATAACTTACACTATATATAATAAAAAAGATTTTAATATATAATTTTTATTTGAAAATACCATCAATATTGTTTATGATGGTATTTCTTTTTACAAATAGAAATATAAATGAATAAAAACATAAATAATAATAAATATTAATAAATGTGAGTTTTTTATCAATATTAGAAATTAAAAGGATAGGAGGGTTTTATGGGTAAGAAATTTATATTTAATGAACCTATAAATGATATAGTTAGAAAGAGAAAGTCTATAAGAACTTATAATACAGAAGAAATATCAAGTGAAATAGTTGGAAAACTTAATGATTATATAAATGAAATAAAAGGACCATTTAAAGAAAATATAACATTTAAAATACTGGATTCTAAAGAGCATATAAATGGAGCAAGACTTGGAACTTATGGAGTAATTAAAGGAGCAACTAAATTTATAGTAGCAAAGGTAAAAGAGGGAGAGCATTCTTTGGAAGAGCTAGGTTATGAAATGGAGTCTTTAGTTTTATATGCAACATCTATGGGATTAGGTACATGTTGGCTAGGGGGAACCTTTAAGAAGGGACAGTTTGCAAAGGCCATGGAAGTTGGAGAAGGAGAAGTATTACCAATAGTGTTACCTATAGGATATGCAAATGAAAAGAAGAGTTTTATTGATAAAACTATGAGATTTATATCAAAGTGTGATAAAAGAAAACAATGGAATGAAATATTTTACTTTAGAGATTTTTCATGTCCATTAACTCAGCATTGTACTTTGGATGGGTTTAAAGATATGTTTGAAAATGTAAGATTAGCGCCATCTGCAGTTAACAAACAACCTTGGAGAATAGTTAAACATGGTAATGAATTTTATTTTTATGTAAATGAAGAAAAGGAGGAAAAAAAGGAAGCTATTTGTGATATAAAAAGAGTTGATATGGGAATTGCAATGTGCCATTTTGAGTTAACTTGTAAAGAGCAGGGAATAAAAGGGCATTTTAATGTAAGTAATCCTAATATTAGTGGTATGCCAAACAATTATCGATATATAGTAACATGGGTAAAAGAATAAAAAAATATAAATTTTAATAATACTATAAAACATAACTTCATATAATATTTAAAAAATATAAAAATGTGGAGGCTTTGTTTTTTATGGGTGTATGGGGATTAGATATTTATGATGATGATTTAGCAGCTGATATAAGAGATGAGTTTCAAGGATATTTAGATGAAGGAATGGATGAAAATGAGGCAATGAATGAAGTGATTTTAAATAATGAGGATCTACTTGAAGAAGAAGAAGAGTGTGGAACTTTTATATTAACTATAGGTTTATTAGCTAAAGAAAATGACATTAGTAATAGCAAAATAAACAAGTTATTAAAAGAGTTAAAAAGAAATAAGAACTATTGGAAGTATTTAAAGGAAGATTCAATGGAATTATATGAAGTCAGAATGGATTTACTTAGAGAGTTGACTTAAAAATTTACAACTTATGTAAAGGTTATCAGGAAAGAGTAAGGTATTTAAAAATATAAGATGGATAAAATAACTATACAGAATTATTTATAAACATTGGAGGTTTTAATTATGGCTTTTGAAAAACTAGAGAAAAAAGTTAACCAAATTAGTAAAAAGATTAAGCAAGGAAGACTTTCACAAGAAATAGGTGATGAAATTAGTAGCGTAATTAATGAAATTGAAGATCTTGGGGGAGAAGCTAAAGAAAAATTTAAAGATGCTTTAGAAAATATGAAGACTTCATTAAAGAAAATGAAATAGAAAAAGTAAAAAGGTATAAAGAAATTTTAAGTAATTTCTTTATACCTTTTTTGTTGGTGTAAGTTAAATATTTCAAGGTATTTATTAGAAAATATTAACAATTTTTAAAGTCTATGTTACTATATAAATATATTTGTATAACGTGGATAATAAGTTTTCAAGGAGGGGAAAATGAAGAGAAAATATGAGGTTATTACAAGTATTTTAGTAGTAATAATTATTATAGGGGCTTTAATTTTTGCTGGAGAAAGAGGAAATTTAAAAAAGGAAGGTAATTTATTTAATTGGAATAATACAGTGAATAGTAAGAAAGAAGAAACTATTAAAGAATTTATTCCTAATGATGGTGTAGTTAAATTTGATTTAGATATACCAAATACAGATTTGGAAGTAATAAGTACCTCTGAAAAAAATGTTAAAATAGAGTGTATTTCTTATGGAGCAGGTAAGTATTATATAAAACAAAATGGAAATAATGTAGTAATTGAAAAAGATGAAGATTTTTCAATATTTAATTGGAATGAAAAAGGTGGAAATGTTAAGATATTAATTCCAACAGGAGTATTATCATCATATTATGCTGATATGAGTAATGGAAAAGTAAGTATATCTAATATTGATATTGAAGATATAGATATAGAAACAAGCAATGGAAATGTAGATATTGAGAATTTAAATGTAAATAATGATATTGGGATTGAAACTTCAAATGGTAGAATAAAGGTTAATACTTTAGTTGCTAATAATATTGAATTTGATTCAAGTAATGGGGAAGTAATAGTAGAAAATATCGCTGGAAAAGACATTAATATAGATACCTCTAATGGAAGAATAGATGTAAATGAGTGTCGAGGTGACGAAATAGAATTAAATACATCTAATGCTGAGATTGAAGCTTTTGAATGTTATGGAAAAGAAGTGATATTAGATACATCAAATGGGGATATTACATTAGAAAATCTAAAAGATAAAGAGTTTGTGATAGATAAATTAAGGGTTAGTACAAGCAATGCAGAAGAAAATATTAATGCTAATTATAAAAGTAAAAAATAAATTAGTATACAAATATAGATAAGGAGAAATTTAAAATGAGAATAAGAAGAGCAACATTAGAAGATGTAAATGTTATAGCTAAATATAATTATAATCTTGCTTTTGAAACGGAAGATAAAAAACTTGATATGAATATTTTAACTAATGGGGTTAAAAGATTAATTGAAGATGAAAGTAAAGGCGTTTATCATGTTTGTGAGATAGATGGTGAGGTTGTTGGACAAATCATGTATACTTATGAGTGGAGTGATTGGAGAAATGGAACTTTTTTATGGGTACAAAGTGTCTATGTAAATAAAGAAAATAGAGGAAGAGGAGTCTTTAAAGCATTATATAATTATATAAAGGATATGTGTGATAAAGATGAAAGTGTATGTGGAATAAGATTATATGTTGAAAGAGAAAATTATGTAGCACAGAAAACTTATTCTAATTTAGGAATGCATGAATGTAATTATCATATGTACGAATATGAAAAATAATATGAATAAATATCCCTATATTGTCATAATAAAAATATAGGGGGGTGATGCTGTGAATACAGCAGAATTAAAAAGTAAAGCAAAAGAACAATTGAAAGGTAGGTGGGGTGTTGCTGTTGGAACTGTTCTAGTTGCTAATATTTTCTTATCTGGAAATAGTAGTTCAATATCTAATGTAAAAGGAAATGAAGAGATAGCTTTTGTATTCTTCGTAATAGCAACTATTATTGGTTTAGCGCTATTCTTATTGGCAGGAACTATATCAGCAGGATTAAAAAGGTTTTTATTAGATATGGCTACTGGAAGTAAAGAGCCGAAATTTGCAACATTATTTTCACAATTTAATATTTATGGTAAAACTTTAGGACTATATATATTGACTAATTTATGTATTTTAGTTGGAACACTTTTGTTTATAGTACCAGGAATAATTGTAGCACTTATGTTTTCACAAGTATTTTTCATTTTAGCAGAGGATTCAAGCAAATCAATAACTCAATGTATAAAAGAGAGTGTTGATATGATGAAAGGTCATAAATGGGAGTTGTTTTGGCTTCAATTAACATTTATTGGTTGGGGTCTATTGACACTTATAACATGTGGAATAGCTGGATTATGGGTATCACCATATAAACAATTAACAGAAGCTAATTTTTATTTGTATTTAAAGAATAATTAATATAAAGGTTGGAAATTATATATTTATAATTTCCAACCTTTATATATTCTATTTAACTTCCTTTTGAGTAAATCTATTACATGTAATAAAATAAGAAACAAGTAATAAGGTAATAGTAATTAATACGCCTAAAATAGTTAACATTGTAGGGTTTAAAGTTATATTAATTTTAGATAGTATTTCTAATAATGAAGTAGAAAATACTATTGGAAGTATAGCAATAAACATAAGAACGTATCTTCCATTTTCAAAGCCTAGTAAAAGAATAGCAGGCATTAATATTGCTGTGAAAAATATACCAATTCCAACAATAGTTAAAGGTACCACATATATAGGCATAGAAGAAATTAAATCATTTGTTACTAATGTCTTTACAATTACAGATAAAATTGTAGATATTATTGCAGCAATAACTGTATTTAATAAGCAATATATATATTTAGAAAGAATATATTCATTTGTTTTAACTGGTAAAGAATATATTAAATAATTCATTTTGCTTCTTTCTTCATAAAAAGCAATAGTATAAGTAGCCATCATTAAATACATAGCACCAGTAAAAACAATCATAGTGGGTTGTACAGCAGTAAAGAATATTGCAAGTGCTAATATAATAAGTAAATTTTTCTTTATAGCTAGTAATGAATTAAATTGAAGTTTTAGTAAATTACCAATATTATTCATAAATTAGTCCCTCCTAGTGTAATACAATAAAATATCTTCAAGAGTACATTTTTCATAAATTGCTTCATCACCAAAAAGTTCATAAGCTTTTCTTCTATCAGATATTAAACCTTCGAATCCAAAAGCATATTCTTTTAATGAAATAAAATCTTTTTTTATACTAATATCCATTAAATCTTTTTTGCTTTTAACAATTACATGATTATCTAAAATTTCATCTTTTTCACCTTTAAGTAGTATTTTCCCGTTATATACCATTACTATATAATCAGCAGACTTATCTAAATCTGTAGTTATATGAGTAGAATAGAAAACAGTCATATTATCCATTTCCATATGATCTTGCATAAGTTCTAAAAATTCATTTCTTATTATAGGATCTAAACTAGATGTTGGTTCATCCATTATTAATAGCTTTGGATGATGGGATAAAGCCATTATAAGTTCAAATTGTTTTTTTTGACCCTTAGATAAATCTTTATAGTTTTTAGACTCATCTATTTGAAATTTATTTATATATTTTTTATATAATTCTTCATCCCAATTAGAATAAAATTTAGATATTATTTTATGAAGATTAGATAGCTTACTTTCTTCTAGGAAGCCAGATTCGTCACCAACATAAGCAATATCTTCTTTTGTTTTAGTATCTTTATTAATATCGGCATTTAATATTTTAATTTCACCAGAATCAGGTTTAACCATTCCAAGTAAAGATTTAATAGTAGTAGTTTTACCAGAACCATTGGGTCCAATAAATCCAGTAATATATCCTTCTGGTATATCAAGGTTATCTATAGTTAAAGAAAAGTTCTTATAATTCTTTTGTAAATTACGAATTTCAATAGAGTTCATATTTATACCTCCTCATAAATACTTTTAAAAATTTCAATACATTCATCTAGTGTTAATCCTAGAGATTTAGCAGATATTATTACAGCTTCAAGTTTATCTTCCATTTCAGCCATGGCAGCTTCTCTTAATCTTTCTGAATTAGAGTGAGAAACAAAAGTACCTTTACCAACAACTGTTTCAATAAAGCCTTCTTTTTCTAGTTCTTCATAAGCTCTTTTAGAAGTTATGATACTTACTTTAAGCTCTTTTGCTAATGATCTTATTGAAGGAAGTGGATCTCCTGGCTTTAAATTCCCATTTAATATTTGATTTTTAATTTGAGTTTCTATTTGTTCATAAAGTGCCACTGGTGAGGAATTACTAATTAATATATCCAAGTGTTTACCTCCGTATATAAGTGTATATATTATCTATATACACATGATATCAATTTTGTTATTAAGAGTCAATAGTATTTTCAAATAAATTACAAAAAAAGAAGCCACAATTGTAGCTTCTAAATTACTTAAGAATAATAGTTTTACCTATAACAATACATTTAGAATTAGCCCCATGACCAATTTCTTCAGTTTTAGCAATAGGTAAATTAGGGTTATTTATTATTTTAATTGCTAATTCTTCGATAGTAGGAGATATATTATTTTCCTGCATTTTGCTAAATGTACCTAGTATTAAACCTTGAATTTTATCAAAAGCCCCCATTTGCTTAAGTTGATTTAAAAAAGCTGACATAAGTCCAGCATCACCACCCATGCTTTCTAAAAATAGAACTTTATCTGTAAAGTCAGGCATATATTTAGTACCAGCTAGTTTTAAAAGACAACGAATATTTCCGCCTACAACAGTTCCTTCTATTTTTTTACCTTGAATAAATTTATAAGAAAAATCGAATAAATCATTTTTATCATTAAATAAGCTATTAATAAAATTAGACTTCTGATTTTTACTATCAGAATAAATAAGATTTCTTATTTGATAAAGATAAACTGGATTATTGGTTTGAGCATAAATAGCATTTAATACAGTAGTTAAATCACTATAGCCAAAGAATGGTTTAGGATTTTTAGCTATATAATCATAATCTAAATATTCTAAGACTTCATTGGCTAAATCACCACCTGAAATATCAAAAATTGCTTTTATGTTCTTATCTTTATATAAATTCATAAAAGCTTTTCCTTTTTCTTTAGCAGAGCCGTTAAAAGGTGAATTAACTTCATAAATATATTCACTGCAAATAGGATTTAAATCTAAAGTTTTTAATGTTTCTAATAAATTTTCAATTTTATTTTTATTACACAATGGCTGTCCATTAGAACAAGCTACAATACCAATATGATCATCCTTTTTTAAAATACACATGAAAGTACCTCCAAGATATAAGTTTTATATAATTTTACTATTTATATTAAAATTAATAAACCATATATGTAAATATCTCTTGATTAAAATAATATTTATAAAATAGGGGGTGTTTTTATGGGATAACTGATATAGTAACATATTTAGAAGACCTAAATTTTATTTCAATATTTTTGAGAATTCTTATGGCAATAATTTTTGGTGGTATAATTGGATATGGAAGAGAAAGGGAAAGAAGGCCGGCTGGACTTAGAACTCATATACTTGTATCTATTGGCTCAGCTCTTGCAATGATAACTAATATTTATATATATGAAGTATATAATTCATCAAGTGATCCAACAAGGCTTGGAGCTCAAGTTATAAGTGGTATTGGTTTTTTAGGGGCTGGTACTATTATAGTGACAGGAAAAAATAAAGTAAGAGGATTAACAACAGCTGCTGGACTTTGGGCATGTGCATGTATGGGACTAGCTATTGGTGCAGGATTTTATTCTGGGGCAATTATTGGATGTTTATTTATAGCATCAGTTACTGCAGTTCTTTCTAAACTTGATAAAAGAATTAATAGAAACTCTAGAAATATAACTATATATATTTTAGTTAATTCAACTAAGGCAGCATCTAAATTATTAAAGGATATACAAAGTACAAATGTAAAGATTAGTGATATAGAAATAAGTAATAATAATGTATCATCTAATGATTTAATTGGTATTTTGCTTGGCCTTAGAATACCAGGAGATGTTTGTCATAATGATTTTATAGAAAACATTACAAATAAAAACGAAGTTATTTTTCTACAAGAAATAAATTAAAAGTAGAAAGAATGGAAAAAGAACTTTAGATTTAGAGTATTATTATGATTATATAAATAATAACTGTTGGGAACTGAGTTAATTCAAGTTTTCAACAGTTTATTTATGTTATAATTAAGTAAATAATCCATATAAATAAAGGATATAAAGGAGAATATATGAGATGAAGTTAGGGATTATTGGGTCAGGGATGATAGTAAAAGATTTTTTAGAAATAATACCATATTTAAATGGAGTAGAGTTAAGAGGGATTTATGGTAGAAAGAGTAGTGAAGAAAAATTAAATAAATTAAAGAATGAAAATAATATTAAAGAAATTTTTTATGATTATGAAGAATTACTTAAAAGTGATATAGATACAGTATATATAGCATTGCCAAACAATCTTCACTTTGAATTTTCAAAAAAAGCTTTAGAAGCAAATAAAAATGTTATAGTTGAAAAGCCAATAACATCAAATTATAAGGAGGCTAAAATATTAAGTCATTTAGCAAGAGAGAGAAAGCTATTTATTTTTGAAGCAATTACTACTGAATACTTGCCTAATTATTTAAAAATAAAAGAATTAATTCCTACATTAGGAGATATAAAAATAGTTCAATGTAATTATTCTCAATATTCAAGTAGATATAATAGCTTTAAAGAGGGAAAAGTATTGCCAGCCTTTGATCCAGCATTTTCTGGTGGAGCATTAATGGATATAAATATTTATAATATTCACTATGTAGTTGGATTATTTGGAAAACCTAAAAGTGTTGAATATTATCCTAATATAGAAAGAGAAATAGACACATCAGGAATTTTAATATTAGATTATGATAAATTTAAATGTGTTTGTGTTGGGGCAAAAGATTGTAAAGCACCAAGTGCAAATAATATTCAAGGAAATAATGGATGTATATATGTAGATACGCCAGTTAATATTTGTGAAAACTTTAAAGTTATAATGAATGATGGAACTACTAGTTTATTTAATGAAAATAAATATGATAACCGTATGGTTAGTGAGTTTATAGAGTTTGTAAATACTATTAATAATAATGATTTAGAGAGATGTTATAAAATGTTAGATCATAGTTTAATAGTAAGTGAAGTTCAAACTATTGCTAGAAAAAAAGCTGGAATAGTATTTAAGTCAGATACTAATTAATGATAAAATACCCCTATTTTTATAAAAATAGGGGTAAACTTATTATAAAGATATTAAAGATATAAATAAAAATAAATAAATATAGCTAGGGTAATTGCTGCAAGAACTAAATCAATAATAGCTAGTTTATATTCATTTTTAATAAGTGATATTATTATACAAATGATACTAACTACAATATTAATAGTAGCTAATATAATATTAGTAAATAATCCTGCTAAAAAAATAGATTCCAATAAGTATAATGCAGTAGTAATAAATAAAATAATTTGTGTAATTTTAATTATTGGACTTTTTCCTTTTAAAATGTTAAACATAGTATTTCTCCTTAAATTTTATCTGATAGTTTTTATATATTTTATCAGAATTTATTTTGATATCAAAGTAAAATTTAGGGAGATAAATATAAAAATAAGGAGATTATAATCCTATATCTATTATTATTCCATGTCACAGAGTTGTAGGTGCAAATGGAAGTCTTACTGGATATGCAGGTGGAATTGATAAAAAAATAAAATTACTTGAGCATGAAGGTGTAGATATGTCTAAGTTTTTTGCACCCACAAAGGGAACAGCTATATAAATTTAAATAAAGATGTTTAGAAGAACTAAGTCTATAATAGTGTATATGTAGGCAAGTACCACAAAGAGTATATGAAGTAAAATAAAAGTTAAAAGCCTTGATATTACGGAAACGAGTAATATCAAGGCTTTTAACTTGTTAGATATATAATTGGTGCCGGCAGTGGGAATCGAACCCACACGGTTGCCCGCATGATTTTGAGTCATGTGCGTCTGCCAGTTCCGCCATGCCGACATAATTAATATATGTATAATATTAACATATATCGGTTCTTATGTCAATATAAAATGACTATTAACAATAGTATTTTATGGAAGAAGTATTATAGAACAATTTGTAGTATTTTATCATATATTGCTTATATAATGATAGAACTACGTATAAAGAAAGGAATACAAAGGTATGGAATGGTTTATAGGATTAAATCCTGTAGTACAAGGACTAGTTGCTACAATATTTACATGGGCTATAACAGCCTTAGGAGCATGTTTGGTATTTTTCTTTAAAACTGTTGATAAAAAGATTTTAAATTGTATGTTAGGCTTTGGAGCTGGGGTTATGGTAGCAGCAAGTTTCTGGTCATTATTAAATCCGGCAATAGAGTTATGTTTGGAACTAGGATATAGTCAAGTTATGCTACCAGCTATAGGATTTTTTGCTGGCGGAATATTTATAATATTAGCAGATAAAATGATGGATAAATATTCTTATGGTGTAATAACTGAAAATGACGAAATAGCAAAAGACTCAATAGTACAAAAGTATAAGAAGAGTATATTATTAGTAGTTGCAGTTACTCTTCATAACATACCAGAAGGATTAGCAGTGGGAGTTGCTTTTGGAGGAGTAGCAGCCGGAATACCATCTGCATCAATAGGAGCAGCTATGAGTTTAGCTTTAGGAATAGGCCTTCAAAATTTTCCTGAGGGGGCAGCAGTTTCTTTACCATTAAGAAGAGAGGGGTTATCAAGAGGAAAAAGTTTTTTTTATGGTCAAGCATCAGGTATAGTAGAACCAATAGCAGGGGTTTTAGGGGCAATAGCGGCTATAAGTATTAGAAGTATGCTTCCATTTTTCTTAGCTTTTTCAGCGGGGGCTATGGTTTCAGTTGTAGGCTCAGAGTTATTACCAGAAGCATCTATTGAAAATAAGGCTTTAACAACTATAGGATTAATACTTGGATTTATAACTATGATGATTTTAGACGTAGCATTAGGATAAGAAAATATGAACAAATAGAAAAAGGATGACACAAGTAAAAGTGTATCATCCTAATTACATAGATTAAGTGGAAAATAATTATTTTATATTAAAGAAAGCTTTTCTTCCTCTATATTCAGCAATTTCACCTAATTCTTCTGAAATTCTAATAAGTTGATTATACTTAGCAACTCTTTCAGATCTTGCTGGAGCACCAGTTTTAATCTGCCCAGCATTAACAGCTACAACTAAATCAGCTATTGTAGTATCTTCAGTTTCTCCAGATCTATGAGAAATAACGGCAGTATATCCAGCTCTATTAGCCATCTCAATAGCATTTAAAGTTTCTGTTAAAGTACCAATTTGATTTAACTTAATTAATATTGAGTTAGCAACACCTCTTTGGATACCATCTTCTAATCTAGAAGTGTTAGTAACAAATAAGTCATCTCCAACTAATTGAACTTTATCTCCAAGCCTTTCAGTTAATAGTTTCCAACCTTCCCAGTCTTCTTCAGCCATACCATCTTCAATAGAGATAATTGGATATTTATTAACCCATTCCTCTAAGAAGTCAACCATTTCAGATGCAGTTAAAGTTTTTCCTTCATGCTCTAAAACATATTTACCATCTTTATAGTATTCAGAAGATGCAGCATCTATAGCTATAAACATTTCTTTACCTGGTTCATATCCAGCTTTAGTTATAGCTTCTAAGATAACTTCAATAGCCTCTTCATTTGATTTTAAGTTTGGAGCAAATCCACCTTCATCACCAACACCAGTTGAATAACCTTTGTTATTTAAGGTTTTCTTTAAAGAGTGGTAAACTTCGGCACAAGCTTGAATAGCTTTATCAAATGAATCAAAACCTACAGGCATAACCATAAATTCTTGTAAATCAACAGAGTTATCAGCATGAGAACCACCATTAATTATGTTCATCATTGGAACAGGTAAAACTTTAGCATTTACACCACCAACATATTGATATAGTGGAAGTCCTAAGAAATTAGAAGCAGCTTGAGCTACAGCTAAAGAAACTCCTAATATAGCATTAGCACCTAGAGAACCTTTGTTATCAGTTCCATCTAGTTCTATTAATTTCTTATCTATTGCAGTTTGGTCAAATACATTAAATCCTATTAATTCTTTTGCAATTACTTCATTTACATTTTTAACAGCATTTTGTACACCCTTACCCATGAAGTAATCTTTATTTCCATCTCTTAATTCTACTGCTTCATATATACCAGTAGAAGCACCAGATGGTACAGCAGCTCTTCCTATAGTTCCATCTTCAAGAATAACCTCAACTTCAACAGTTGGGAAGCATCTTGAGTCTAGTATTTGTCTTGCAACAACATTAATTATTTCAACAACGTTTTTCATTTAAAATCCTCCTCAAAATAGAAAAATAAAAATTAAAGATAAATGAAATTACATATTAACTGAAAATCATTATCAACGATTTGTTTAATTATAGCAAACTATATAAATAAATGGCAAGTTAATTGATAATAATTATCAATTTCATTTTTAAAATGTTTACTTTAGGTAATATTTTGAAAAAATTATAATAAATTTTAGCAATATGTTAAAAAATTATTATTTTCTTATTGTTACAGATTGATTCATCTGTTATTATATAAAGGTAGGATAGATTTATCCCCAGTGGGGTAAATCTTGACCCAGTTAAGTACAGCCTATTTATTACATAGTATTTAGGACAAGCTATAACTAATATTAATTAGGGAGGAATCAATATAATGATGTATTCAAAAGAAGTTGAAGAAATGTGCGTTGTTGCTAAAGGCGCTAATCATGCATGTGCTCCAATTCCAGTTGAAGGAAAATGGGTACAA